>RFNX01000537.1 GCA_009926905.1 Flavobacteriales bacterium | reverse complement strand
TCTTTGTTTACTTTCAATATGCCAAAAAATCCCATTTGCGAATTGATGGGAAATGTTGTTGAAAAAGCGACTGTAAAAGTGGAAGGCACAAAATTGATTGGCAAAGGTCCGCTTTTAGTGACGCATTGGGGAATGAGTGGACCTGCGATTTTACAATTGTCAGCTTGGGGCGCTCGTGTTTTGCAAGAAAAAGATTATCAATTTGCCGTTTTAGTGAATTGGTTAAACGAAGTGAAAGAGGACGATTTACGAAAATTCATTGATGCAAATGCAGCAGAACACGCTGGAAAAATGGTCGGAAACTTGAATCCTTTTCCGGTTACAAATCGCTTGTGGCATTTTTTATTGCAAAAATCTGAAATTCATCTTGAAATTCGTTGGAAAGATTTAGGGAAGAAAAATATCAATAAAATGGTCAATACCTTGCTCAACGACCGTTATGAAGTGAGCGGTAAAACGACATTCAAAGAAGAATTTGTAACAGCAGGAGGAATTGCCTTACAAGACATTGACATAAAATCGATGGAAAGTAGAAAATTACCTGGTGTTTATTTTGCCGGAGAAGTACTTGACATTGATGGAATTACGGGAGGTTTTAATTTTCAATCTGCTTGGACAACAGGATACATTGCTGGGAAGAATTGTGGAAATCCTACAATTTAAACACCCGCATTTCACGAACAAGTGTATCTTCTTTTTTGAGAGTGATTTCGTGATCTTTATAATTGACTCCTGTCATAAAATATTTATTTTCCAAAAACAAATTTGGCGATAACTGAAATTCCAACAATTCAAGACTAAATTTTGGAGTTTCAAATGTATAACTCCCGAACAAACCCGTTTCTAATTGCATCAAAATAAAACGATTGGGCTTACTTTCTGGCAAATAAAGTGGTTCCAAAACCGTCTGATACAAAGAGAACAAAGTGCTTTGTTGTTCCAATTCAATAGACATAAAACGTGTCACTAACTTCGCTTTTTGCTTGATTTCTATACGATTATTCGTCGCCAAAAGAAATGCTTTTTGCTCACCTTCGATTGCCATTTCGCTCCAATGCGAATAGCCTATTTTCTTAAGAAACTCCAAATCAAAAAACAAGTGTTCCCATGAACATTCCTGTTCGTTTTTAATTTCTTGAATCGCTTCCATTTTATCCTCAGGAATTTCACAAATCCAAAAGCGGATTCCTTCGCCAAAAAGATGGATAAAATACTGCAAAATACACGTGTTTTAAAAGGAATTATACTTTTGTGCTGTTACTTTTTCTTGAAAGTTTGCTTTGAAAATTGAATAAAAGAATCGCTAAATCATTCGTCTTTCAACTTTTTCACCATTGTTAAAATCGTAGCTAAAGCAACAGTTTCGCCAGTTTCATCATACACATCCACTAAGAATTTCACAATTCCTTTTGCGATGTCGTCTTCTGAACGTTTTTCTTGATCTACTTTTTCTTTCACTGTGAAACGCACACCAATTGTCGCTCCAGGATAAACGGGTTTCACAAAACGTGCTTCTTCCAAACCGTAGTTCAATAGTACAGGACCTTTTTTCGGGTCAACGAACAATCCAGCAGCTTTCGATAGAACGAAATAACCGTGGGCAACTCGACCTTCGAAAATGGTTCCATCCAATGAAGTAGCATCCATGTGTGCATAGAAATTGTCACCTGAAACATTCGCAAAGTTTACGATGTCAGCTTCTGTAACTGTGTGTTTGTGCGTGAAAACCGTTTCACCAATTACCAATTCTTCAAAATGTTGACGGAATACGTGTGGATTTGCTTCAGGCATTGCTGCGCCCACTTGGAATTGTTGTGTAATTTCTGTGATTGTTGACGGATGTCCTTGAATAGCAGTGCGTTGTAAATAATGTAAAATACCACGTTTTCCACCCATTTCTTCTCCTCCACCCGCACGACCTGGACCACCGTGTGTTAACAACGGCATTGGCGAACCGTGACCTGTACTTTCCTTCGCACAATCTTTATTCAAAACCAAAATACGTCCGTGCATAGATGCAGCACCAACAACGTATTCACGTGCTTCTTTGTTGCAAGGCGTCACGATGGAAGAAACCAACGAACCTTTACCCATTTTTGCTAATTCAATCGCGTCGTCAAGATTTTTGTAAGGCATTACTGTCGCAACTGGACCAAAGGCTTCAATATTGTGAACGTCTGTTTTGTTAAACGGATCGCTGTTTCTAAATAAAATTGGAGAGAAAAATGCACCAATATTTTTGTCAGCACCTAACACATTGAAATTGTCTAAATCTCCAAAAATAATTTCTTGTGATTTCGCCAATTCCTCTACACTTGCGCGCACACTTTCCACCTGACCTCTTGTTGCTAAAGAACCCATTCGAACTCCTTCCACGCTTGGGTCACCAATTACTGTTGAAGCCAAACGTGCTGCAATTGCTTTTTCAACTTCTTCCGTTAAGTTTTCTGGAACGATGATACGACGAACGGCTGTACATTTTTGTCCTGCTTTCACTGTCATTTCTTTCACAGTTTCTTTGATAAACAAGGCAAATTCTTCAGTGTCTGGCGTTGCTTTTTCGCCTAAAATTGTTGCATTTAGTGAATCTGCTTCTAAATTGAAAAGGATATTTTGTTGCGCAATTCTCGGCGCTGATTTCAATAATAAACCTGTCGATGCACTACCAGTAAATGTGACAACATCTTCAGAAGTTACGTGATCTGTGATTCCTCGACCTGCACCACAAACCAATTGTAAAGCGCCTTCTGGAATTATTTTTGAATCGATGATGTCGTGCACCATGATTTCAGTCAAATAACACGTTGCTCCTGATGGTTTTACAATCGCAGGAACGCCCGCCATCATATTCACCGCAATTTTTTCTAACATTCCCCAAATTGGGAAATTGAACGCATTGATATGTACCGCAACTCCTTCTTTTGGAACCATAATGTGGTGTCCAATGAACGAACCATTCTTTGATAATGGAGCAGCAACACCATCCACATAATAAGGTAAATCCGGGAACTGTTTACGTAAAGATGCATTGGCAAATAAGTTACCAATTCCGCCTTCGATATCGATCCAAGAATCAACGCGTGTTGCTCCAGTCCATGCGGATGCTTGATAGTATTTTTCTTTTTTTGTAATTAGGTGCAAAGCCAATGCTTTCAACATACGACCACGCTCTTGGAATGTCATTTTTCGAAGCACACGACCACCTGTTTTGCGTCCGTATTCGAGCATTGCTGCGTAATCCAATCCTGCACTTGAAGCTTCACCGATTTTTTCACCAGTGATTGCATTGTAAAGGTTTGTTTCAACGCCATCACCATCGAACCATTGACCTAAAGCATAACTTTTATATCGTTGCATATTCCAAATTTTTGAATTTTCCTCGTAAATATAAGGAGAAAATCAGTTCGGAAAGTATGCTTTTAAGAGGAGAATTTAGATAAAAATACGCTCGACATTCAATTCGCCAAATGAATAAGGAAGATAACCCAATGATGGAATTTCTTTGGTTAAGATTAACGGCGATTTACTACCTAAACAGATGCGACCGTGAGTTGCAGATAAATCCATTGCGAAAGCAGCATTTATTGTCAAGGCGTTGAACGCTTCTTCGGGAGTCATTTTCATTTTAATACACGCTAGTGACCAAATAGTAAACAAGTTATAATTTGGAGTTGAACCTGGATTGAAATCACTTGCAAGCGCAACGGGTAAATTCGCATTTATCATTCTTCGCGCATCGCCAAAAGGAATTCCTAAAAAGTGAGAACAGCCTGGTAAAATTGTTGGCATACACGTTGAATTTTGTAAAGCAACAATGTCCTCATCTCCTAATTCTTCTAAATGATCAACTGATAAAGCTCCTAATTCAATTGCTTTTACAACACCACCCAAAACTGAAAATTGGTTCACGTGCACTTTTGGTGTCAATCCGATTTTTTTTCCTGCTTCTAAAATTTCAGCCATTTCTTCTACTGAAAAATAATTGCGCTCACAAAAAACATCGATGTAATTGGCTAAATTTTCTTCAGCGATTTTTGGCAACATTTCATTGATGATCAAATCAATATATGCTCTGTGATTTTCTTTGTATTCAGTTGGAAAAGCGTGCGCTCCTAAAAAAGTGGCTTTAATGGCGATTTTGTTGTTTTCTTTCAGTCGTTTGATAACTCGCAACATTTTCAATTCGGCCTCTACACTCAAGCCGTAACCGGATTTTATTTCAATTGCACCTGTTCCACAAGCAATCATTTTGTCGATTCGAATTTGAGCTAATTGTAATAAATCATCTTCGCTCATTTCAGCCAAACGACGTGCAGAATTTAAAATACCACCACCTTTTGCGGCAATTTCTTCGTAGCCAAGACCATGAATTTTATCGATGAATTCTTCTTCGCGTGTTCGTGCAAAAACAGTGTGTGTATGTGCATCGCAAAACGCTGGTAGTACATAACGACCTTCTGCATCAACGACTTCTAATTCGCGCCAGTCTGTAATTCCTTCCCATTCGCTCATTGATCCGTAGGCGATAACTTCATTGTCTTCCAAGGCTAAAAATGCGTTTTCCAAAATCGGAAGCTCTTGCATATCTTTTCCTTTTCTGATTTGTGGTAAATTTTCACCAACTTGAACTAAGCCTTTGATATTTTTAATAAGGATTTTTTGCATCGAACGAATTTTGCTCAAAGATAATGCTTAGTTATTCAATGGAATAATAAACTGAATTTTAAGTGACGCCAAAAATTGACCACTAATTTTCTTAATTATACGAAGAAAAATTGAGTTTATAAATAAAAATTCTATAGGTTTCTAAAAGTCTCTTCCACCCATGCTTTGCCCCAATTTTCGATTTCATCTGAAGTCCATAATTGTGGATAGAAAATGCGTTTTTGGAATCTTGGAGGAAGGTATTTTTGCCAATTTGTACCACCAGTTGCAGCGATATCCGTAGCATCTTTTGCTAAATAACGCACCGCAGATTTATAATGTGCCAAGGGCCAATTCACGTTTACGTTTGTGTCGTTCGTGCGCAATACTTCTTTAACGTCCGCTCTTTCTTGATCGTCTTTACTCAAACGCAAATAGCTTTGCCACAAGTTTTTATCACGACATTTTAAACCAAGTGAAATAAATTCGTTTCTGTATTTTTCTTCAAATTGAATCAAGGTCAATGTTTGTTTTCCTGTAGATTCTTCTGTGGCTCCAGCTTTCCAATAAATATGCTCGTACATACTGTGAATGGCATCGTCCACTTTGAAATTTGCACGTTGCGCTTTGTCTACTAAATTCACAAAATCAGTGCTGAAAATTTCAATGAAACGGTATTGCGCCGATTGAAAACCACTCGCTGGAAGCAATGACATTCTAAATTTCAAGAATTCAGCACGATCCATTCCATCGATCATAATTTGGAAACTTTTAATCAAAGCTTCGAAGTAACGATTGATGCGATTCACACGTTCAACAAAGAATTTTGCCGTTAAATTTTCAGTATTTCCAATTTGCTCAAATTCTCTCAATGATAGTTTGAAATACAATTCTGTGATTTGATGGTACATGATAAAAACCACCTCATCAGGGAATTTTGTTTTCGGTTTTTGAAGACTCAATAAGGTGTCTAATTCGATATAATCCCAATAGGTTATTACGTCCGCATAAAGCAATCCGTCTAAATAAGAAAGTAAATCTTGTCCAAGTGCGCCGTATTTTTCACTCAACAATTCTAATCTTTGCTTGATTTCAGGTGTAATTTCCATTTTCGTTTTATTCGATTAATAACTGTATCGAAATTACTGAAATTTTGTTATCCACCTATTATTTGAAAAGGGAATTTGAAAGAAATGGCTTATATATTTTGAGTTTAAATAAACGCTTATTTAAACCCTCAAACAAAAAAAGCCATCAATCTAACGACTGATAGCTTCAAATATGGTTTCAGAAGTTATTAAGCTTCTTCTTTATCTTCAAATATACGTTTCGGACGTAAAGCCTCGAATAAACCTAAGGTAATCCAGAAAGGTAAAATAAAACCCATTAAAAAAAGTAGCATCCAAAATGCCATTCCTGCAATTAAAAGAAACATTACTATACCAAAAGTGCTCATCTTTCTATTATTTTTGTGAACTAATTCGATGTAAAATTAAAAATAAAAATAAACAAATCACAAAAAATGGAATTTAGAATAGAAAAAGACACGATGGGCGAGGTGAAAGTACCTGCAAATCGTTATTGGGGAGCACAAACAGAGCGTTCAAGAAACAACTTTAAAATCGGTCCAGAAGGTTCGATGCCGGTTGAAATCATTCATGCGTTTGCTTATTTGAAAAAGGCTGCTGCCCACGCAAATCATGATCTTGGTGTTTTATCTTCTGAAAAAAGAGATTTAATCTCAAAAGTATGTGATGAAATCTTGACGGGTCAACACGACTCTGAGTTTCCTTTGGTGATTTGGCAAACAGGTTCGGGAACGCAATCAAATATGAACTGCAACGAAGTAATCGCAAATCGTGGTCACGTTGTTACAGGCGGAAGCTTGATGGACGAACAAAAAATCTTGAATCCAAACGACGATGTGAACAAATCACAATCTTCAAACGATACGTACCCAACAGCAATGCACATTGCTGCCTACAAAATGACAGTTGAAACGACGATTCCAGGAATGTTACATTTACGTGAAGCTTTACAAGCAAAAGTGGAAGAGTTTAAAGATGTTGTAAAAACAGGACGTACGCACTTTATGGATGCAACTCCTTTGACTTTAGGACAAGAATTCAGTGGTTATGTTGCACAAATCGACAATTCCATTCGTTGCATTAAAAACGCATTAGAAGCAATCACTGAATTGGCTTTAGGCGGAACAGCTGTTGGAACAGGATTGAACACGCCAAAAGGTTACGATGTATTGGTTGCGAAAAAAATTGCTGACTTTACAGGTTTACCATTTGTGACTGCAAAAAATAAATTTGAAGCATTAGCTGCACACGATGCTATGGTTGAATTATCAGGCGCTCTGAAACGTTCAGCAGTTGCGTTAATGAAAATTGCAAATGACATTCGTATGTTGTCTTCAGGACCACGTTGCGGAATAGGTGAAATTATCATTCCTGACAATGAGCCAGGTTCATCTATCATGCCAGGAAAAGTAAATCCTACACAGCCCGAAGCACTGACAATGGTTTGTGCGCAAGTAATGGGTAACGACATGACAGTTTCTGTAGCAGGTTCAAACGGACATTTCGAATTGAACGTTTTCAAACCAGTAATTGCATACAATGTATTACAATCTGCTAGATTAATTGGCGATGCATGTGTTTCGTTTACTGATAATTGTGCTGCTGGAATCCAAGCAAATTTGCCAATGGTTAAACAACATTTGGACAATTCCTTGATGTTGGTAACAGCTTTGAATACAAAAATTGGTTACTACAAAGCTGCTGAAATAGCGAAATACGCACACAAAAATGGTACAACTTTGAAAGAAGCAGCAGTTGGTTTAGGTCACGTTACTTCAGAAGAATACGATTTATATGTGGATCCATCTAAAATGATTGGTTCGTTGGAGTAATACTTTAAAATTTAGAAAAACGCTGCAGCTTGCGCAGGATTTGGAAAAACGCGTAAGTTTCGCAGGATTTGGAAAAACGCGTAAGTTTCGCAGGATTTGGAAATCCTGCGAAACTTACGCGTTAAATTCATTAAAATGGTTTCAACCATTTATCATTGTAAAACAATCTTTCTAACAGCCAAAGTATTTTCTTGTTCGTCTAAAAGATTTACCGAATAAGTACCTTTTTGTAAAGAAGATAAATTGATAGTTTTTGCTGCTTTTTCAGTTTTGACAAGACGACCTTGCATATCTCGAATTTCAATTTTAGAGTAAACCAAATTTGTTTGAATTTCAAAACTAGATTGCGTTGGGTTGGGATACAAGCTAACATTACCTTGAACCGATAATTCATTCATTCCAACGGTTGAAACACTTAACACTGCAATATCTGAAGTATCAGCACAACTTCCTAGATTTACGATGCAACGAAATTGTTGGTTATTATTGGAAATGCTTGCATTTGAAACAACAAGTGTATCATTGTTAGTGCCACTGTATTGCCCTGCATTACTCAAATTTTGAAAACCTAATCCTAAATCTGTTTGCCATTGAAACGAACTTCCTGAAGTTGCATTAACTACAAATTGTGCTGAAGTTGTTGGGTTAACCGTTTGGTTTGTTGGTTGAGATGTAATCGTTGACGCCGAACATCCATTGAATAAATTAGTGATTTCTTGTTGGGTTAAAGCACGATTCCAGATTCCAATGTCGTCAATTATACCATTGAATGGCGACCAATAACCATTAGCTTGATTCGAAACACCAATTGAAATACCAGATGTTCCTAATTGATTTAACTCAAAACCATTAGGTGAATTAATTTGAGAAGTAAATACGCCATTGACAAACTGTTTTTGGGTGATACCATCAAATGTTATCAAAAGGTGCGTCCATTCGTTAATTGGTATTTGTTGTCCAATAACTGAAGATGTATTTTGAGGTTGATTAAAAAGTACTGAATAAAATTCACCATTATTTAAAGGAAAAGGATTCAATAAACTAACAGCAACACCCCAAGACTGACCATTTGGAGTGGAATAACCCTGCTCAAATCTAGTTAATACAACACTATTACTCCCTGGCCATCCCCAATCATAAGAATTTATCCAAGTTGAAATTGAAATTTGACTCGTATTAAATAAACTATTGTAAGGTATATAAACTTCTGATAATTGAGAACCAGGATTCCATCCATTTGTAGTAAACTCATAGGCTGAATTTAAGATACCATATCTATCTTGTACCAAATCTACACCAGTTGCTACACCATCGAGATTATTTAAACTCAAATCATTCGCATTTCCATTAAAGGGCCAATATCCTACCAATCCAATTGTTGGCACATAACTCGGTACTTGCGCCATCACATTCGCAGATAAACAAAGCCCAACTGCCATGGCTGAAAGTAAACATCTTTTCATTTTAAAAAGTTTAGTTTCACTCGCCCCACAGTGAGTTATATTCAAAAAAGAAGCGTGGGACAGTTGCCGAAATGCTTGTAACAGAGGTCCGACCAAGAACCCACACACAAAGCAAAGCAACGCCCACGCCGTAGCATGAGCATTTACTTTAACTTCCCTGTGTGTTTGAAATTTGGTCGGTTTCCGTTACAGGTAATTATAGCAAACGCTAATTTTTATTTCCAATAAGTTTCCTTCTTTAAGGTTGAAACAAAGTTAAGGTATTGGTTTTGTATTTGTTGCAATTTGAACATGAAAAATTCAAAATAGCATAAAAACACGCTTGTAAAAAGGATAATTTTTCCTAACTTCAAGTAAACTATGAAGAATGAAATCATTTTATACCGCCCAAATGAGGCCGCAGAACACATTGAAGTTCAGATTGATAATGAAACCGTTTGGTTAAATCAAGAACAAATATCTCTCCTTTTTCAACGAGATCAATCAGTGATTTCAAGGCATATTCGGAATGTTTTTTGGGAAAAAGAACTCGATGAGAAAAGCAATATGCAAAAAATGCATATTCCAAATTCAGATAAACTTGTTACTTTTTATAACCTAGATGTTATTATTTCAGTTGGTTATAGAGTTAAATCCAAACAAGGAACACAATTTCGTATATGGGCTACAACTATTCTTCGGGAATATTTACTCAAAGGTTTTGCGATAAATCAACGAGTGGACAGAATTGAAAATAATCTTGAAAATCTATCAAAAGAGGTAAGTAAAATCTCGTTACAACTTAAAACCAACAACCTTCCAAATCAAGGCATATTCTTCGATGGACAAATTTATGATGCTTACGAATTAATGTCAAAAATTATTCGTTCTGCCAAAAAAGAAATAATTCTCATAGACAATTACGTAGATGAAATAACGTTATTGATGTTGAGTAAGCGAAATCCAAATTGCAAAGCAGTGATTTACACTCAAAAAATTAATGCACAATTACAGCTAGATCTGGATAAACACATTGAACAATACCCCCGAATACAAGTAAAACAACTAAAAACCAGTCACGACCGCTTTCTCATCATCGACCAAAAAGAATTGTATCACATTGGGCATCGTTGAAAGATTTGGGCAAGAAGTGGTTTGCGTTTTCAAAGTTAAACGCATTTCTTCCTGAGTTGCTTGGGAAAATTGAGAACTGAATGGTTACTCATCATTTTTTGTTTTCATAAACTGTAATCTCTATCTTTGAATTCAATAATACTTCAACCTATATGAAAAATGCACTCTTGATTTTTGGCTTGTTGACACTTCTGTTTTCGTGTTCCGACGACAGTTCTGACGTTTACAAAGAAGTAACAATTGAAGGTGTTGATTTTACAACTCGAAAATGCGGTGGTGGCTATTATCTTAGAATCAAAGATGAATTGTACCGTGCCATTGAAGTGGTGCCGAATAAAATTCTAAACGAAAACACGAAGTTTCCGAAAACCTACTGGATTACCTATGAGCAACCAAATACGGAATGCTATAACATTGACGACGGAACTCGCAAAATAAAAATCACTGGGATTAAATTGAAATGATTTTTTTGAAATAATACACAAATCATTTATCCTCCATTTCATCACACTTAATCAACCAAAGCTTACATTCACATAAACTCGTGATTTAAGAAGTATTCAACAACGAATTTTGAAGCGTTAAAATGTTTCAAAATGAAAAAATCGTTGCTTTCCTTCGCTTTGCTAATCACTGCAAGTTTGGTGTTGTTCAATTCCTGCAAAATCGGAAAACCAGAAATCGTCAAGGTCGATCCGTATTTCGCGAACTATGTTTCGGGCTACACATCTGGAATGATCAGTCGTGGAAAAACCATTCAAGTGGAATTGTCGGAGGACAATCTAAAGTACATCGACACAAACGACATCGAGAAATACAAAGACATTTTTGAAATCGAACCTGCCATTGAAGGTGAAGTTGTTTGGGCTGGAAATCGCACCATTGAATTTCGTCCCACTAATCCGCTTCCTGTGAATCAATTCTACGATGTCTATTTTGATTTAGAACGCGTTTCAAAAGTTAAAGAGGGTTACGAAGAATTCCATTTTCAGTTTGCGACTTATTCCCAAAAAATTAGCGTCACAGAACAAGGACTCAGCGATTATTACGATGAAGGATTGGATTATAAATACTTGCGAGGAGAAATCTCAACAAGTGACATTGAAGATACAGCACAACTTCGTAAAGTGCTATCTATTACGCAAGATGGTAAAATGTTGCCGTATGAATTTATCGAAGCGCATGAAGAAAATACGTGGTATTATGAAGTAGATAGCGTGCTTCGAAAAAATGAAAGTTCGAAAGTCATCATCAAATGGGATGGGATGCCAATCAGTTCATTTTCAAAAGGAAAACTTGAAGTGGAGGTTCCGAAAAAAGGCGATTATTACCTCACAGGAGCAAACATTTACGAAGAAGACGATCAATGGGTGGAATTGAATTTTTCAGAACCCATAGCAAGCGAACAAGATTTAACGGGATTGGTTGAATTGGAAGGCGAAAATCCAACGTATTCAATCGAAGGAAATACAGTGAAACTTTTCTTGAAAAATAGAACCACAGGTAAAAGAAGACTCAACGTGCACAAAGGTATCGCAAATGTTAGTGGTCACCGTTTGCTCAATTCGCACGAAGAATTTTTGTATTTCGAAGCTCCTAAACCAAGACTTCGCATCACAGGTACAGGTAATATTTTACCAAACTCGCAAGGACTGATTTTTCCATTCGAAGCCATTAGTGTTAAATCCGTGGAAGTGCGAATTGTACGCATTTTTGAACACAACGTTCACCATTTTTTACAGGTAAACGACCTCGATGGAGCCGATGAATTGACGCGTTTCGGAAAGGTGATTAAGAAAGCTAAAGTATTCATTAACAAAGACAAAGATTTCAACAGTCAGATTTGGACGCATCACGTTTTAAATTTGAACGATTACATCAATCCGCAACCCGGAGCCATTTATAGAATCAGTTTGAAAATCACTAAAAAAGATGCGATTTGGGATTGTCCAAGCGATTCGGAAGCAACCAATGAAAGCAACGAAAGCAACGAAAACAATGAAAATAATTGGAACGAAGACAACTGGAACGGCTGGGGATTTAGCGATGGTTTTGATACGTGGTACGATTACTACGGAGATAGAAATGAAAGTCCTTGTTCGGATGATTATTACAACGGAAAATCAGTGAGTAGAAACATTTTAGCTTCAGATTTAGGGTTGATTTTTAAACTCGACGACGACAAAAAAGGACACGTTTTCGTAAACAATATGCTTACAACTGATCCTGTAAAAGGCGCGCAAGTGGAATTTTACACGTATGCTAAAGATTTGATTGCTTCTGGGCAAACAGACGCCGAAGGAATGTTGGAAATCAAATTGCAAGAAAAACCATTTTTGATGGTCGCAAAATACGGTTCGCAACGCGGTTATTTGAAATTGCGCGACGGAAAAGTGAACGCACTCAATCGATTTGATGTGGATGGAGAAACCAATGAAAGCGGTGTTCGTGGCTACATTTACGGAGAACGTGGCGTTTGGCGACCTGGCGATTCCTTGTACCTCTGCTTTATGCTGGGCGACAGATTGAATAAATTACCGAAAAATCATCCTGTTCAATTCGACATTCAAGATCCTTTTGGTCAAACGATTTACACGAGCACAAAAACCAAGAATGTTAACGGAATTTACGATTTCAGAACAGCAACCGACCCACAAGCGATTACAGGAAATTACACGGCTGTTGCCACTGTTGGAAATCAAACGTTTACCAAAACTTTGAAAATCGAAACCATCAAACCCAATCGCTTGAAAATTGAATTTAAAACAGCAAGCAACGGTTCTGCAGATTCCTCAAATTACCTGAAAGCAAGATGGTTGCACGGTGCAATTGCCAAAAATCTAGAAGCATCGATTACGGTTGGATTCTTCCCAACAACTACTACTTTCAAAGCGTATAAAGAATATGTTTTCGACTCACCTTTGCGATCTTTTCGCTCCGATGTGGAAACAATCTTTGAAGGTAAATTGAACGAAAAAGGCGAAGCACGACCAAAAACGAGCATTCAATTGGACCGTGGAGCACCTGGAAAATTGAGAGCAAATTATATTGTGAAAGTCTTTGAAGAAAGTGGCGATTTCAGCATCGATCGTTTTCAAGAAATTTATTCGCCTTACAAAACTTATGTTGGATTGAAAATTCCTTCTATGAAAGATTACGACGAATCATTGGTAACGAATAAAAATCACCGTTTCGAAGTTGTAACTGTTGACGCTTCAGGTAATCCAGTGAATGCTGAGAAAGTGCGCGTGAGAATCTACAAATTGAAATGGCGTTGGTGGTACGAGCAATCCGACGAAGATTTGTACACCTACATTTCTCGTTCAGGAACAATTTCAGTGAAAGACACGGTTTTAAGTACAAAAAATGGAAAAGGAAGCTTCAATTTCAGAATCAATTATCCTGAATACGGGCGTTATTTGGTGACGGTAACTGACGAAAAAGGCGAACATCAAACAGGAAAAGTTTAAATATTGATTGGCCGTATTGGGAGCGTGGCAACCGATCTGAAAACGAAGAAGCGAAAATGATGAACTTCTCGACCGACAAATCGATGTATGTGAAAGGCGAACAAATACAATTACGTTTTCCTTCACCACAATCTGGTAGAGCGTTGATTTCAATTGAAAATAGCCGTAAAGTCTTGAAAAAATTCTGGGTGAAAACGCAAGCAGGAGAAACAACTTGCGAGTTTACTGCAACCGAACAAATGGCTCCAAGTTGCTATGTTCACGTGACGATGATTCAGCCACACGCGCAAACTAAAAACGATTTACCGATTCGTCTGTACGGCGTCGTCCCCATTCGTGTAGATGATCCTGCAACGCACATCGCACCTGTGATTAATGCACCTGAAGTCATCAAACCAGAATCAACAGCAAGTATCAAAGTGCGCGAAAAATCGGGAAGAAAAATGACTTATACGATTGCGATTGTAGACGATGGATTGTTGGATTTAACGCGATTTGAAACACCTCAACCTTGGCCAACTTTCTATCCGAAAGAAGCTTTGGGTGTCAAAACGTGGGATATGTACGACGACGTAATCGGTGCGTATGCTGGAAAATTGGACAACTTATTGAGCATTGGTGGTGACGGTTCTTGGGGAAATGGTGCCGGTCCAAAAGCGAATCGTTTCAAACCAATGGTGCGTTTTCTAGGACCTTTTACTTTAGAAGCTGGGCAAGAAAAAACACATAAAATCGACGTTCCAAATTACATTGGTTCTGTAAGAATTATGGTCGTAGCACACGACAACCAAGGAGCGTATGGGAACGATGAAAAAACAGTGTTTGTTCGCAAACCCTTGATGTTATTGACAACTTTACCGCGCGTTCTTGGTCCTAGAGAAGAAATCGATTTACCTGTAACTGTTTTTGCGATGGAAAATCACGTTCGAAAAGTTGCAGTGACTTTAGGTACAAACGAATATTTTGAAGTGATCGGCAAGAAATCTGAGAACATTCAATTCACAGAAAACGGCGATAAAATTGTGTATTTCCGCGTGCGAATTCTCAAAAAAGTAGGTGTTGGAAAATTGAACATAAAAGCCACTTCAGGGAAAGAAACGGCATACGAAGACCTCGAAATTGACATTCGTCCTTCGAACCCGAAAATCGTGGAAAGCACCCTTCACACCTTAGAAAGTGGTGGTAAATTGAACTTGCCTTTTCAATTGTTAGGAATGGCTGGAACGAATAAAATTACTGTTGAAGTTTCGACGATGCCTTCGATTGCATTGGAAAAAAGATTGAATTATTTGATCGCTTATCCGCACGGATGCTTGGAACAAACGACATCTTCTGTTTTCCCACAATTGTATTTGAATGCCTTGACGGAATTGTCTGAAGCGCAAAAAAAGGAGTTGAATTACAACATTCAGCGTGGCATCGAACGTTTGCAACAATTCCAAACAGCAAGTGGTGGGTTTGCTTATTGGCCAGGTGAAAGTTACGAAAATGAATGGGCTTCTTCTTACGCCGGACATTTCTTGATTGAAGCTGAAAATGCAGGTTTCAAACTGCCCGCTTCGATGAAAGATCGTTGGATTTCATACCAACAAGAAAAAGCTAAAAATTGGGCTTCGGGCTCTTTCTACGGACGATTGGAAAGCGACGAGCACAATCAAGCTTATCGTTTGTACACGCTTGCTTTGGCAGGAAAATCAGAATTGGGAGCAATGAACCGTCTGCGCGAAACAAGCAATTTAACGAAAAGTGCAAAATGGCGTTTGGCAGCAGCTTATGCGCTCGCAGGTCAAAAATCAACAGCTTTGAAATTGGTTCAAAATTTAAGTACAGATGTAGCCAATTATCGCGAACTTTCTGGAACATTTGGATCTGATTTCCGCGATAAAGCAATGGTTCTTGAAACGTTGGAATTGCTGGGACAAACCAAAAAAGCGGATGAAGTATTGTATTCCATAGCAGAAACAATGCGTTCAGATGCGTGGTTGAGTACGCAAGAAACCGCTTATGGATTGTTGGCAGTTTGCACGGTAACAGGAAAAGACGCCTTTTCAAAAACTTCCTATTCGTACCGCTTGGAAAACGATGAATGGCAAACAGCAACTTTCAGTAAAACGCTTTCAAAAATGGAATTTAAAGGAAGTTCTTTGAGTAAAAACAAACAAGTTCAATTAAGCAATAAAAGCGCTAAAAGACTGTATGTGACATTAACATCGGAAGGAATTCCATTGGAAGGTAAAAAGAAAGCAAAAAGCAATGGATTGACTATGGCGCTGCGTTACGTGGACAAAGATGGCAACTCACTTTCATTGGAAAAAATCACGCAAGGAACCGAATTTAAAGTGGAAACAACCTTGAAAAATACAAGCAAAACGCAGACCTACAAAGAATTGTCTTTATCGCAGGTATTTCCAGCGGGTTGGGAAATCAGCAACGCACGAATGGACGGACAAAGCGACGAATCTTCTGTGCGCTATCAAGACTTCCGCGACGACCGCGTTTACAGTTATTTAGATTTAAGTCCGGGGCAAACAAAAACCATTACAATTCACTGCATTGCGGCGTACAATGGACATTATTTCTTACCATCGACTTTTGCGTCAGCGATGTACAACGAACAGATTATGGCGTATTTACCTGGGAAATGGTGTGATGTGAGGAAATGAATTAAAAGTTAATAGTGAAGAGATAAAATTGAATGTAGAATTAATTGTTTGGATTAGTTGTTATAAAGTTCTACTTAAAGGAATTATATTTTACTTTCAAAAATATCGTTAATGCTAATTTCCAATCCGTCTGCTATTTCACAAAGGAAAAAATAGCTTGGATTAATTTTACCTTTTTCTAATCTATTGATAGATGGATGGTCTTTTCCAATTTTATGAGCAAGTTCAGTTTGAGTCAATCCTTTAGCTAATCGAATTTCTTTTATTCGTTCACCAAGTGATTTAAGTAGCTCAATTTTATCCACTTGGCAAGTGTATCCAATTAAGTACAAAAAGTCTGTATCTGATTTGATACATTTAATTATATTTGAAACAAAATATACAACTATGTCTTCATCAAACGTAAATAGGAAACAAGCATTCAACTTTTTGAAAAAATCACTTGAAAATTTCAATTTTGAAGCTAAATCAGAACATTGTAATAATGAGGCACAAACAAAGAAATTTTTAATAGACCCATTTTTCACTTTGCTAAATTTCGCACATGATGATTTAATTCCTGAATATGAGGCAGACTTTGGAGAAAGAATAAGTAATAAAGTTGATTATGCTATAAAACTTAACCGTAAAGAAATAATAATTATTGAATGTAAAAAATTGAATAGTAAACTCACCGACAAAGAAGCTGGTCAGTTGAGTGGATATTTTCAAAATGCAAAAAACTCTCGAATTGCTATCCTTACTAATGGAAGAGAATATCGTTTTTATTCAGATGTAGCATTAGCAAATACTATGGATTCTAAACCATTTTTTGTATTTAACATCGAACAATTTAACGATAATGACATAGATGGATTACTTGACTTTGATGCGAGGATAATAAATGTTTCTGAAATAATTTCAAAGGCACAAGAATCTGTTTTTATTGAAGATTTTGAAAGTACTTTCTTTAAAGAAATGATAGACGCGTCGCCCGAATTTTTGAAGTTCATTCATAAGAAAATGACTTTTAAAACAAAGTACAACGAAGAAAGATTGAAAGAATTAATTAATAGTTCATTGCTCAAGTCTTTAACTGACAAGGTGATACTTCACGAAACGAAAACGAATTCTAAATCTGCTGGAATTATAACCACTGAAGAAGAAATTCAAGCATATCACACAATCAGAACATTGCTAATTCAAAATAAAAAAATACCCAATTCACGAATAGGGTATCGCGACCAAAAAGGAACTTTTAATATTATGGTAGATGACAATCAAAGAAAAATAATTTGTCAATTAAAATTCACTGATTCTTCAATGAAAATCTCTATTGGGAATAACGACTATCCTTTGGAAAACTTAGATGATTTATTAAAATTTAAGAACGAATTGAATGATAGGACACTTTCATTACTTGAATTATAAGCTTCACCACTATTCTCCCAAAAGTTCTTGAACTTCATTCCTAAGCGTTGGAAGATGATTGATTATTATGTTCCACACTTGAGAACAATCAATATCATCATATCCATGCGTTAATCGATTGCGTGTGTCAACTATTCTTCTTGCGTTTGAAATTGCGATAGCAGATTCTCTTTTAAGTAAAAGATTAATGGCTTCACCTATTGTTATGAGATTTCGTTCAACAGCGTCTTGAAGCAAAAAATTATTTTCATATTCTGAATACAACTTCTTTTCACCAATATATAATTCAATATTTTCCAAAGCAATCAAAACATCCTTCAATAATTTCTTTACTTCGTTATCCATACAAATCGAATTTTGTGGTATTTACTTGCTGAATAAAATAAGGATTTTTAAGAGAGCGAACTGTAATTAAATCAACTTGTCTTTCAAGTAATGATTCTAATTCAAAGTTAAATCCCATAAGTGTTCGCCCATTTCTACTGGATCTAAATCTTCTTTTATTGTAACTAAGAAATCAACGTCGCTTGCATTATTAAATCTATCTGTTAACACAGAACCGAATAAGGAAGCACTTGTAATCTTATGAAGTTTACACAGTTCAATCACTTTTGGAAGAAAAGGCTCTATAGACGGATGAATCATTGTTGATTGTATAAATCAGGTTGCAAGTTACAAAATTTGAATTACATTGAATTTCTTCATTTCAAAAAAAGATAATTTCAATACAAATGATCCAAAATCACAATTCATCCAACATCTTAATCACCTCCGCACGTTTGCGTGTTGATACGGGAACCATTGCTCCGTTATTCATAATCAAATGACCGCCTTCCGATTTCACAAACTCACGAATGTAACGCGCGTTCACCAAATGCGAATGATGTACACGGAAAAATTTCTGTTCCGACAACAAATCTTCAAACTCTTTTAACGTTTTCGTGACCACCATTTCTTTGTTGTCTGCAAAGTAGAAAATGGTATAATTCACACTGCTTTCACATCGCACTATCTCCGCAATCGACACAATATGAATTTTATCCTGCGAATGCAAAGCCAAACGTTCACTTGGTTTGTGATGATTTTTCAACGAATCGTTCAGCAATTTATACTTCGCTTGTTCGTCCGTTTGTTGCTCTTTGAAACGCGCCAAAGCTTGTGTCAGTTCATCGGGGTCGACAGGTTTCAGTAAATAATCAATCGCCGCATAGCGAAAAGCCTTGATAGCATGTGCGTCTGAAGCGGTAATAAAAATAATTTTAAACGGAATTTCAGGTAGAACATCTAGCAAATCAAAACCGCTACCGTCCTGCATTTGAATGTCCAAAAAGACAATATCAGGCTGCACTTTTCGCAACAATTTCGCACCTTCCACTACCCCACTCGCTTCACCAATCACCTCAATTTCAGGCGCATATTCATGCAAATCCCTTTTCAAAGTGATGCGTGCTTGCTCAATGTCGTCTATGAGAATTGCTTTTATCATCGTTATGAAACAAAATTAATGTTTAAACCCTAATTTACTTGATTTTAGAAGAAAAACCAGGAATAAAACAACCAAAAATGATTGAACTTTCAAAGCAATCTTAGCAATTTATCTTCTGAAATGAGCAACATTTTTGAACCGTCAATTCGACCATTTTTGCGCGGATAATTGATGAATCCGTTTCTGAAATTGAAATAATAAATCACTTCACGGGAATTCAAATACTTCAAAAGTGCGTTGGCATTGTCATAATCTTTCGCCTGAAAAACGATTGCTGCACAAACTCTATCAGCATAGCTTCCACCAACATTTTGGTTTGGATAAATGAGTTCACGTTTTTTTCGTGCCTTTTCAAATAAAGAATCCTTTTGAAAAGTACTGTTTTTCAATACCAAAAACTGACGTGACAAAGTACTATCATTTCCAGTAACAAAAGGCAAATTGTTTTTGAAAAATCCCTTGCGCCAAACTTTATAGTTGTATTTTTTTCTTTTTCAATTGCTGTTTTGCATGAATCAATAGTACATCCAATTCGTCGATGTTCGGTGTCGCCCAATTGTATTTTTGTGTCAGTTGTTTGTATATGTCCGGATATTCCAGAGTGTCGGGAACAAACGAAAACAAATATGGATCAAGCCCCAAAACTAACCATTCGCGGTGATGAAACGCTTTCAGATTGTCAAGGTTTTCATTCAAGTTACTTTTTGAAAAGCGTTGAAATTTCGTTTTCTCAAGCACTTTTACACCCTTTAAAGATTTCAAAAAAACCAAATCAATCGTCGAGTTATATCCTTCTTTCGCAAGACGTTTTTGGATGGAATCAGCGCTCAAATGCTCCACACAAATCCTGATTTTGCGCTTTTTTATGAAGTTCTTGAAAAGCACACTGTCCTTTGGATAAAGGAAATCGGAAGCAATTACTAGCTTTTGTGATTTGTCAGAATACGCTGTTTCAAGCTCGCACGAAGCGAGTAAAAAAGTTAAAATAAAGAAGAAAAAATAATTGTTTTTAATCATGTTACACCACCTTCAAAGATATCCCCATTTCAAAAGTTGCAACGATTTCGCCGTTCGTGTTTTTGGCAATCACATCGATGGTGTCGTTGATGCGCTCACCTGTTTCCATGCTTTTTTTCACTGCTGCAGCTACAACATGTCCTTGATTGCTTTCAAAAAATGTATCTGTTTCGGCACGTTTTAGAAATTGAGCATTCATTCCTTTGAAAGCAAACGATACTTTTTTATTGTGTTTTTCAGCGAAATAAAATACTTGAATTCCTCCAGCAACATCAGCTCCAACGGCTAAAGCAGCGAAATACATCGAATTCAAATGGTTTTTCGTTCTTCTGCGCAAACGAATTTTCAATTTTACTTTTTCTTCGTCAATTTCCAATAATTGAGGGCGTACAAAATGCATCATCGGAATTTTGAAAAATCCCAATAGAAACATTTTCCATTGCATACTTTTTAGTGTTACTTCTTTCATAGTCGTTTATCCTCCGGTTAATTTTTTGATTTCGTGTAGTTTCATCAACGCTTCCACTGGCGTTAAGGTATTGATATCTATGCTGATTAATTCTTCGTGAATGTTTTCTAAAACCGGATCGTTCAATTGGAAGAAACTCAATTGCATATTCGCCGATTCGTTCAATACTTCTTTCGTTGTTTTTTTGCCTTTTGAACTACTGCCCACACTCGCGTGCGAACTTTCCAAATCTTTCAAAACTTGCTCGGCACGTTGCACTACAAAATTCGGCATTCCTGCCATTCTCGCTACGTGAATACCAAAAGAATGGGCACTTCCACCGGGAACTAATTTGCGCAAGAAAAGTACTTTTTTACCCATTTCCTTCACCGAAACGTTGTAATTTTTAATACGCTCAAAACGTTTGTGCATTTCGTTCAGTTCGTGGTAATGTGTTGCAAACAAGGTCTTACTTTTCGCTTTCGGATTTTCGTGCAAAAATTCAGCAATCGCCCACGCAATTGAAATTCCGTCATACGTGCTTGTTCCGCGACCGATTTCATCCAAAAGAATCAAACTTCGGTCAGAAATATTATTCAAAATACTCGCTGTTTCGTTCATTTCTACCATGAATGTTGATTCACCTGAAGAAATGTTATCCGAAGCTCCAACGCGCGTAAATATTTTATCGACCAAGCCGATTTTTGCAGCATCCGCGGGAACAAAACATCCCATTTGTGCCATCAACACGATTAAAGCTGTTTGGCGCAAAATCGCACTTTTACCACTCATGTTTGGTCCAGTAATCATAATGATTTGCTGACTGTTGTTATCGAGCAAAACGTCGTTGGCAATGTATTCTTCACCCAAAGCCAAGCGTTTTTCAATCACAGGATGACGGCCATTTTTGATGTCTAATATCAATCCATTATTGATTTCAGGACGATTGTATCTATTTTCTGTGGCAACTTGCGAGAAGGAAAACAAGCAATCCAAACGTGCAATGACAGTCGCATTGTGTTGAATTGGATGAATGTAATCCGCCATGCCAAAAACTAAATCTTGGAATAAGCGCGCTTCAATCGCATAGATTTTTTCTTCCGCGCCTAAAATTTTGCTTTCGTATTCCTTCAATTCTTCTGTGATGTAGCGCTCAGCACTCACCAAGGTTTGCTTGCGAATCCAGTCTTCAGGAACCTTATCTTTGTGCGTATTTCGTACTTCGATGTAGTAACCAAAAACGTTGTTAAAAGATACTTTCAAACTTGGAATTCCTGTACGTTCTGCCTCGCGTTCTTGCAAACGTTCCAAATAATCTTTTCCGTTGAAGGAAATTTCGCGTAGGTCGTCCAATTCTTGATGAAACCCTGAACGAATAATCATTCCTTTTCCGATTTGTCCTGCAGGTTCGTCGCAAAGGTTCGTTTCTATCAACTGAATAAGCGTTTCACACGTGTTCAATTGCTCCATCATCTTTTTCAGCGACGCAATTTTATTGTCTTGTAATAAATTCTTAATCGGTTGAATTTGCAACAACGTTCGTCGCAAGTGCATCACTTCTTTCGGATTCACTTTTCCAACCGCTACTTTAGAAATCAAACGTTCTAAGTCGCCAATTTCACGCAAACGCTGTCCTAATTCGAAAGATATTTCTTCGTTTTTAGTCAGATAATCGACCACATCTAAACGTTCGTTGATTGGTTTTTCGTCTTTCAAAGGCAATACCATCCAACGTTTCATCATACGTCCGCCCATTGGCGTGTAGGTTTTGTCGAGAATGTCGGCAAGCGTTCTCGCATTTTCATTGGTCGAATACACCAATTCCAAATTACGGATGGTAAAACGATCGAGCAACACGTATTTCTCTTCTTCGATGCGCGAAATAGCGGTGATATGCCCTAATTTTTGGTGTTGATTTTCATTCAAATAATGAAAAACCGCACCTGCTGCTACGAT
>RFNX01000591.1 GCA_009926905.1 Flavobacteriales bacterium | reverse complement strand
GTGTTATTCACTTATTTTTTATATTTTTGAATACATTTTCTATCTAAACCGAATTTGTAATTTTTCTAAAACTAGTAAAATGAAAAAAATTTACGCATTGTTGTTGTTTAATTTGTTACTAAACAACTTTTTGTTTTCTCAATGTAATAATGGGACTTCCTATGGCTCCATTGCTGCACCAGCTCCAGGTGCGAGTGGAAACTTTGGTTGTAACTACGCGTCTGAATATGGAACTTTAACAAGTGTTATACCTGGCTCTTACTTCTCCGTAACATCTTCCATAGCGACTGATTTTATTACGATTAGAAGAGGAACTTCTGCGGGTACAGTTGTTGCATCAGGGACGCAGCCACTTAACTTTGTCACAGTCTCGAATGAAAGCTATTTTGTTCATGTTAACACCAACAGTAGTTGTGGGACACAAGCAACTTGTCGAACAGTAACGGTAACGGGTCTGCAGACAGAATTAATTGCTGGTGCAGCACTAACTGCTCCATCTGGTTGTGCTACTACATCTAATCAAGGGATTGCAAGTGGACAATGGAGAGATATCAATTTAGCAGCCAATACGCGATATGTTTTTACTTGGAATAATAATGGTGCGACTAATATTAATGGTTTTTCTGCAAGAGTAATTTCAGGAGGGGATGGAAGTAGTGGTAATTTTACTAGCAATCAAACAGCTTGGTTTTCAGGTACGACTGCTCCGACTTTGAGAATTAGTGCATCACGTTCTTCTCATTCATGGAATGCAACCTCAGCTTTACTTTCCTATTCTCATACCACCCCTGATAATGTTTCTGTTTCTGGCGGTGGTACAATTTGCGCAGGTGCTACACAAGCTTTAACTGCAAATGGTGGTAACAATGGTATAATGTATTGGCAAAATACAACTATAAATGGTACTAATACCGGTACGCAAACATCTTCACAATCTGTTTCTGCTTCAGGAACCTATTATTTTAATTCAAATAACAACGGTTGTTGGAGTACAACTACCACTGGTGCTGCAGTAACTGTTTTACCAACCGTTTCTTATGGAACTGTAGCTTCAGGTAACCAAACAATTTGTAATAATGCAACACCAAGTTCAATGAGTGTTTCTGGTGCAACTGGTTCAGGTTCATTCACCTATCAATGGTATTCACAAGCAGGTATTGTGGCCGCTCCAACTGGTTCTTCTTTAACAGGATGGACAAGTTTAGGTGCATCCGCTGGCGCTAATACGGCAACTTACACGCCAACATCTGGTATAACATCCTCAACAACTTATGCATGTTTTGTAACACCAGGTGGTAGTCCGACTTGTGGTACAGGAACATGGGCAACGAGTGCAAGGCAAGTTACAGTTTTAAGTGCAGTTAATTATGGTACGGTTGCTTCAGGTAACGAAACTATTTGTAACAATGTTACTCCGAGTGTTATGAGTGTTTCAGGAGCAGCAGGTTCTACATCTTTTAGTTATCAATGGTATTCACAGGCAGGAATTGTTGCCGCCCCAACTGGTTCCTCTTTAACAGGATGGACGAGTTTAGGAGCAACAGGAGGAGCAAACACAGCGACTTATACTCCTGCATCAGGTATTACTTCCTCAACAACTTACGCTTGTTTCGTAACACCTGGAGGAAGCCCAACATGTGGTACTGGCACATGGGCAACAAGTGCAAGACAAGTGACAGTATTTCCTGCAATTTCTTATGGAACAGTAGCATCAGCTAATCAGACAATTTGTAGCAACGCTACTCCAAGTTCGATGAGTGTTTCAGGTGCGACTGGTTCAGGAACTTTAAGTTATCAATGGTATTCACAGGCAGGAATTGTATCAGCTCCTACAGGCTCTTCTTTAACTGGATGGACAAGTTTAGGTGCAACTAATGGAGCTAATACAGCAACTTATACACCAGTATCAGGTATTTCATCCTCTACGACTTATGCTTGTTATGTGACCCCAGGAGGAAGTCCTACATGTGGTACAGCAACTTGGTCAACGAGCGCGAGACAAGTAACGGTTTTACCTTCAGTAGCTTATGGAACAGTTGCATCAGGTGACCAAACAATTTGTAACAACGCTACTCCAAGCGCAATGAGCGTTTCAGGAGCAACAGGATCAACCTCGTTTACGTACCAATGGTATTCACAAGCAGGAATAGTCGCAGCACCAACAGGTTCATCTTTAACTGGTTGGACAAGTTTGGGTGCAACAGCTGGTGCAAATACAGCAACATACACACCAGCTTCAGGAATTACTTCCTCTACAACTTATGCATGTTATGTTACCCCTGGCGGAAGTCCAACTTGTGGAACCGCAACATGGGCAACGAGTGCAAGACAAGTTACAGTTTTAAGTGCAGTTGCTTATGGTACAGTTGCTTCAGGTAATGAAACAATATGTAACGGTGGCACGCCAAGCGCAATGAGTGTTTCAGGAGCAGCAGGTTCCATATCATTCACCTATCAATGGTATTCACAAGCGGGAATTATTTCTGCACCAACAGGTTCATCTTTAACAGGATGGACGAGTTTGGGTGCTACAAATGGTGCAAATACAGCAACTTACACACCAGCATCAGGAATTTCTTCAAGTACGACGTACGCATGTTATGTAACACCAACAGGAAGTCCAGCTTGTGGAACAGCAACATGGGCAACGAGTGCTAGACAGGTGACTGTTTTGCCTACTGTTTCTTATGGAACGGTAGCATCTGGAAACCAAACAATATGTAACAATGCGACACCAAGTTCAATGAGTGTTTCAGGTGCAACAGGATCTACTTCGTTTACCTATCAATGGTATTCACAATCAGGAATAGTAGCAGCACCAACGGGTTCTTCTTTAATAGGTTGGACAAGTTTAGGCGCAACAAATGGAGCAAATACGGCAACTTATACTCCTGCATCAGGAATTGCATCATCTACGACTTATGCATGTTATGTGACACCTACAGGTAGTCCAACATGTGGAACAGCAACATGGGCAACTAGTGCAAGACAAGTAACTGTTTTACCTTCGGTAGCTTATGGAACTGTTGCTTCAGGTGATCAAACAATTTGTAATAACGTTACTCCAAATTCAATGAGTGTTTCAGGAGCAACTGGTTCAACTTCATTTACCTATCAATGGTATTCACAAGCAGGAATTATAACTGCTCCAACTGGTTCTTCATTAACAGGATGGACAAGTTTGGGCGCAACAGGCAATGCAAATACAGCGACATATACACCTGCTTCAGGAATTACATCATCAACAACTTATGCATGTTTTGTGACACCTAGCGGAAGTCCTACATGTGGTACTGGAACATGGGCAACTGGTGCCAGACAAATTACGGTTCGATCTGCGTTTAGCGGTGGTACAATCACAAGTGCAACTCAAACGATTTGTAACAACACAGCACCGAGTGACATTACTTATTCTGCATCACCGAGTGGAGGAACAACTCCTCAATATCAATGGTATTATCAAGATGGAACTGTTGCTGCGCCATCAGGAGCATTCGCCATCGGTTCTTGGACAGCAATTGGATCATCTAGTACATCCACTCCAACATTAACAGGTGCAACAATTGGAAGTTTAACAGCAACTAGAACATTTGCGTTGCGTGTAACAGACGTTGGTTCTCCCGCATGTTATGATAATTGGGCAGGAAACCGTCAAGTGGTAACTGTAAATCCTGCATTTTCTTCAGGTTCAATACTAACTACAGGCCAAACTATTTGTAATGGTGGAACACCAACAGTAATTGGAAATAACGTTGCTGCATCTGGTGGTAATGGTGTTATTTCATACACTTGGCGTTCGTCAGCAGATGGATATACTGCTGCTATCGGAGGTGCAACCTCTTCGACTTATACGCCACCATCGGGATTAACTGCAACAACTTCTTACAGAAGATATGCCAATGATGGGGCTTGTAACACTTCCCCAACTGTATCATCTGGTACTTGGACAGTAACAGTTCAAAGTGTACCAACAGCAGGATCAATTGGGTCGGATCAAACAATTTGTAATGGAGCAACTCCAAGTGGCTTAACAAGTTCAGCTGCAGGTAGTGGTTCTGGAACAATTACTTATCGTTGGGAAAGCAGCACAACAAGTTCCTCAACTGGTTATTCAACAATTGGTGGGGCAACTTCTGAAACGTATTCTCCAGGAGCTTTGACAACTACTACTTGGTTTAGAAGATATACTGTTTCAACATTATCAAGTATAGCTTGTGAAAGCATAGCCTCCAATGTAATAACGATTACAGTTCAAAGTTCGGTAGCGGCAGGAGCAATTGGTACAAGCCAGACAATTTGTAATGGAGCTACGCCTACAGCATTAACAAATAGTTCACCAGGAACAGGTTCTGGAACGATTTCCTACAGATGGGAAAATAGTACGACAAGTTCAAGTGCTGGATTTAGTACGATTGGAGGCGAAGTAACTTCTACTTATGCACCTGGAGCTTTGACTGCTGATAACTGGTATAGAAGATATACCGTTTCAATTCAAAATGGTGTTACTTGCGAAAGTGCTGCTACTTCAACCGTCAGTATAACTGTTCAAAGCACCCCAACGGCTGGTTCAATCGGTTCAGACGTTACGATTTGTAACAACACTGTACCTTCAACATTTACAAATGATGCATCAGGAACAGGAAATGTTGGTGCAACAATTTCGTATCGTTGGGAAAGCAGTACTACAAGTTCATCGACTGGTTTTTCAACCATTGGTGGTGCAACTTCTACAACCTACACACCAGGAGCATTAACTGCTGACACGTGGTTTAGAAGGGTAACAATTGCAACTTTAAACTCAGTTGCTTGCGAGAGTGCTCCAACAACTGCAATTAAAGTAACGGTTCAAGCAGGTCCTACAGCAGGCACAATTGGAAACGACCAAACAATTTGTAACAATACTTCACCTTCAACAATCACGAGTTCAACACCAGGAACTGGTACAGGAACAGTTACTTATCGTTGGGAAAGCAGTACAACAAGTTCTTCAACGGGCTTTACTTCAATTGGAGGAACAAGCGCAAGTTTATCGCCATCAGCATTGACAGCTACAACTTGGTTTAGAAGAATTACTGTTTCAACATTGAGTGGCAATGCATGTGAAAGCTCACCAACAACTGCAGTTCAAATAACGGTTCAAAGTACTTTAACAGCTGGAACAATTGGTTCCAACCAAACAATATGTAATGGTGCAACACCAACAGCTTTGTCAAATACAGCTTCTGGAACTGGTTCTGGAACATTATCCTACCGTTGGGAAAGCAGTACAACAAGTTCATCTACGGGTTATTCAACAATTGGAGGAGCAACAAGCTCAACTTTCGTTCCAGATGCATTAACAGTAACAACTTGGTACAGAAGATACACGGTGTCCACAACGAACGGAGTGAATTGTGAAAGCGCGGCGACTTCGGCTATCCAAATTACTGTTCAAGGTGCAGTAACAGCAGGTTCTATTGGTTCTGACCAAACAATATGTAATGGAGCAATACCAAGTGGCTTGACAAGTTCATCTGTAGGAACAGGTGATGGTACAATTACATACCGTTGGGAAAGCAGCACAACAAGCTCATCAACTGGATTTTCGACAATTGGTGGAGCAACTTCTGCAACATACTCACCTGGAGCATTGACTGCCAGCACATGGTACAGACGTTATACAGTTTCAACAGTCAATACAGTTGGTTGTGAAAGCGGAGCAACAAATGTTATTGCTATTACGGTTCAAAGTTCAGTAACAGAAGGAACAATAGGAAGTGACCAAACAATTTGCAATGGAGCTATACCTTCAGGTTTAACAAGTAGTTCAGCAGGTACAGCTTCAGGAACAATTTCATACAGATGGGAAAATAGTACGACAAGCTCATCTATGGGTTATTCAACTATAGGTGGTGCAACTTCTAGCACGTATTCACCAGGAGCATTAACTGCTGATAATTGGTACAGAAGATATACGGTTTCGACTCAAAATGCAGTTTCGTGTGAGAGTTCGGCAACAACAGCAGTTAAGATTACCGTACAAAGCACTCCTACAGCTGGTTCAATCGGTTCTGATGTTACAATTTGTAACAATACAGTACCTACCGGCTTTACAAATACTTCTTCAGGAACAGGTAATGCTGGCGCAACTATTTCATATCGTTGGGAAAGCAGTACAACAAGTGCATCAACAGGTTTTTCAACTATTGGTGGCGCAACTTCTGCAACCTATACATCAGGAGCATTAACTGCTGACACGTGGTTTAGAAGAATTACAGTTGCTACACTAAATGGTGTTAACTGTGAAAGCGCTCCAACAACAGCAATTAAAGTAACAGTTCAAGCGGGACCTACTGCAGGTACAATTGGAAGTGACCAAACGATTTGTAACAATACTTCGCCAGTAACAATTTCAAATTCATCTGTAGGAACAGGCTCTGGAACAATAACTTATCGTTGGGAAAGCAGTACTACAAGTGCATCAACTGGTTTTGGTTCTATTGGAGGGACAAGCGCAAGTTTATCTCCATCTGCATTGACAGCAACTACTTGGTTTAGAAGAATTACAGTTTCTACGTTAAGTGGAAATGCGTGCGAAAGCTCACCAACAACGGCGGTTCAAATCACTGTTCAAAGTGCAGTAACAGCTGGAACAATTGGCTCCAACCAAACATTATGTAATGGTTCAACACCAACCGCATTGTCAAATACAGCTTCTGGTACTGGTTCAGGAACAATAACTTATCGTTGGGAAAGCAGTACTACAAGTTCATCCTCAGGATATTCAACTATTGGAGGAGAAACTTCCGCAACGTATACACCTGGGGCTTTAACTGCAACCACATGGTATAGAAGAATAGCAATTTCCACTCTTAATGGTCTTGACTGTGAAAGCGTACCCACAACAGCTGTACAGATAACTATTCAAGGAGCAGTAACAGCCGGAACAATTGGTTCTAATCAGACAATTTGTTATAATACTTCTCCATCTGAATTGACAAGTTCAGTTGCAGGAACAGGGGATGGTACCATTTCATATACTTGGGAGCTTAGTACCACCAACTCTTCTTCGGGATTCTCAACCATCAGCGGACCAACTTTAGCAACTTATACTCCAAATGCATTGACTCAAGATTCTTGGTTTAGAAGAACAACTGTTTCAACATTAAATGGAAATGCTTGTTCAAGTTCAGCTACTACGGCTATTCAAGTTATCGTTCGCCCTCAGTTTACAGCTGGAGCAATTGCTACTTCAGGAGAAACACTTTGTTCAAACATAGACCCTATTAGCATTTCAAGTCAATCACTTGCAAGTGGTGGCGACAATTCAATAACCTATGAATGGAGAGCAAACGGAACACCAATAGCTAGTACAAATTCCACAAGCTATGACCCATCTGGATTAACAACAACAACTACATTTACGCGATGGGCACAAGATGCAACGTGTAATACTTCATTTACGCAATCAACAGGAAGTTGGGTGGTTACAATAAACAATCCGATAGTTGTATCAAGCTTGTCTAACAATGATTTCGTTTGGGTTGGAAGCACGGATGCAGATTGGGCAACTACTTCGAACTGGTTACAATGGAATTCTTCCTCTAGTATTTATGTTGTACCGGGTAGTTATCCAAATTCAAGTTCTGCTAATGTGATTTTACCAGCAACAGGTGGTTGTATTGTAAATGCTGCTGTAACCAATGGTAATAGCTTATCTGTTAATAACTTAACAATTGAGTCCGGGCATACATTTGCATTAAACGACGCATCCGCAATTTTGAATGTGAATGGATCATTGGTAAATAATGGTACTTGGACAACTCCAACCACGGGAGCAACTGTAAACTTTAATGGGGCTGGTTATCAAACAATTCCAGTTTTAGCATACTATAATCTGAATACAAATACTGGTGGAACGAAAACGTTGGGAGGCAATGTAAGTGCAACTGGGGTTGTTACAATTGGTGCATCAAGCACATTGGATTTGTCATCATACACTTTAACCTTACCTTATGTGGGTACTCCATTTGTAAGAAATGGAACTTTCAATGCATCCACTGGAACAGTTGTTTATAATGGTTCAGGAAACCAGACAGTTACTGGTACAACTTATTACAATCTTACAACTAGTGGTTCAGGTTCTAAAAATTTGGCTTCTAGTACTATCGTAAGTAATGCTTTGGATTTAACTTCAGGAACATTGGTAGTTGGAGCAAATACTTTAACTATAAATGGTTCAACTGTTACTAGAACAACTGGGTCAGTAAACGCTAGTAACGCAAGCGCAACTTTAGTTTTTGGAAATTCATCATCACTTACTTTACCAAGTGGTGTATTTAGCACTGCTGTTCAAAATCTGACACTTTCTGGTAATCGTGTAAAAGCTTCAAGTGACTTTACAGTCAATGGAACTTTGAACTTGAACAATTCTAACCCTGACATAACAAACGGATTGTTAGATTTGGTTCAATCTTATGGGAACTATGCAAATAGTAGTTCTTCTAACAGTACAGATAGTAATAATGATTTGAACTCGGTAATATTGACATTAGGTTCAAGTGCAACAACAACTGGTTCTGGGGATGTAACTGGTAAAGTAAGAAGAACAACGTTTAGTAATGGTTCAACGTACACTTTTGGAAATGCAAATATGCAAGTGGCATTTACTCAAAATTTAGGTTCATTGCCGTCACAATTGACTGTTGTTGCCACAAAAGGAAACCAAGGTTTACATGTGGATAAGGATGGTACGAGTGATTTCACACCTGGATCAGCGGATACCTTAATCGGTGGGGCGGCTGTAAAACGCTTATATCAAGTATTAAAAACTGGGGGCTCAGCTAATGCAACGTTTACGATTCGATTCCCATATTTAGATGCTGAATTAAATGGAAATACTGAGTCAAATCTTGTAATTTGGGATCATCAATTACCACATACCGCATTATCTCCACGTGAACGCGGCAGTACTACCTTGAACACTACAAGTAATTTTGTAGAATGGACGAATGTTGGAATCACTTCATTAACAGATGAAGGAGATGCATCCAAAACGAAATATTGGATGATAGCAGAAAAAAACAGCACCGATACTTTATGGATTGGAGCAGCAAATGGAAGCGAAGGAACAAAATGGAACAATAAAACCAATTGGTCTTCAGGAGCTGTGCCTTCTAGTTGGTCTAAAATTGTAGTGAATCCTAATATTTACGATCAAGAATTAGCATTAACTGGAACGAATCAAGCTGCATCATTAACAATTCTTAGTGGTGGTAGAGTGAATGGTGGTTCAGGTACGTTGACCTTAAACGGTGCAAGCGCATGGACTAATAATGGAACATTTGAAGCTGGAACGAGCACTGTTGTCATTAGCAACAACAATGCAACAATGGCTGGAAACACTAAGTTTTACAACCTTTCCATTAGTTCAGGTAAAAAACTGACTATGCAAACTGCTGCAGTTGATACGATTATGAATGAGTTGATTATTGATGGAACTCTTGATGCAACTACCAATAACAATACAATTGTTTTTGCAGGTGAATACCAAGTGATTCCTCCAACAAATCATACTGTTCCTGGTTACTACAATTTAGTAATTAATCAGTCCAATGGTGCTTCTGCTACAAGTGCAGATGTGCTAGCAGTAAAGGGAAATCTGACTGTTCAAAATGGAACGCTCGACATGAATTCAAACAACCTAGAAGTGAAAGGCGATTTCATCAATAATGGAACAATTACTGGAAGTCCAAATGTTTCTTTAAATGGAACAAGTTCGCAATCAATCGAAGGTTCAAGTGTAACTACTTTTATTAATCTAAATATTGAAGGAGCGAGTGGTACAGTAACAACCAACCAAGACATTAACGTGGAAGGTACACTGACTTTAAATGCATCTAAAACACTGAACGCAGGTTCTGCTATTATTGAATTCAGAGGTGGTGGGTCCCCATTTGTAAGCGATGGAACATTTAATCAAAATACTTCGACCGTTAAGTTTGTTAGCACTGATCCAACAGACATCAATGCCCTTACTTATTATAACTTGACATCAACAGGCAATGTAACTAAAACATTGCTTGGAAACACTGTTGTAACAAATGAATTATCCATTGACGAGTCTACAATTGCGCTCTCAACAAATAAATTAACAACAAAAGGACTCACAACTTCCACAAATGGTAAGTTGAATGCAAGTGCTGGAGAATTGGAATTGACAAATACATCCAATCTAACTCTTGCTTCAGATGTGTTTGAAACTTCAGCAGTTAATATTTTGACATTATCTGGTGCAAGCGACGTTGAATTGGGTGGAGATGTAACAATTACAGGAGAATTGAAATTGCCTCAAGGAACATTAAAACTTGGCACAAATACCCTCACAATTGATTCAGACGCAACAATGAGTAGAACCAATGGTTGGCTTAATCCAGAAACGACAGGAAGCATAATTTACAAAGCGGCTTCTTTGCCTGTTTCCATTATGCCATCTCCAATCATTCCGAATTTAGAAATTGATCGCGTTGGTGGAACAGTAACAATAAGCAATGATTTAGAAATCAGTGGGGCATTCAAAATGACAGATGGTACATTTAACATCGCTAATCACACCTTAAAATTAAGTGGTGATATGATTCATATAGCTGGTGGAATTGATGCTGATGCTGGAAAAGTTGATTTTAATAATAATGCTTTATGGAGCCTTCCTACAGGATTCTTCGATGGTGATGTTAAACAACTCAAAGTGAGTGGTGCTGGTGGAATTAGCTTATCAGACGATGCAAAAATCACAGATGTCATTACTATGAATGGAGGAAATGTAACCCTTGCATCTGGTAAAACCCTAGAAATTGGTTCAAGTAAAACAAATGTTGGGTCTGTGGAATGGTCAAGTGGTTCTGTGGTTGGTCCATTGAAGCGTTGGTTTGCAGCAAGCACAAACAGCTCTCAAGAAAGCGGAATATTTCCTGTTGGAACAAGTTCCTTAAACAGATATGCACAAGTAAACTTTACTGCTGCTCCTGAAGGTGGTTATTTAATTGTAAACTTCCATGAAGGATTGGCACCAGATTCATATAGTTCTTTCCCTCTTCAGTATTTCGATCCAGGGAATACAAACCAACGTTATTACATTCAAAATGCAGATGAATTAGGTTACTGGGAAATGACACCATATAGTGAAAGTGGTGTTGCTTATGCTGCCCTTGATAATACGGAATATGATTTATACCTGAGGTTAAACAATCCTTTTAGTGTCTCACAAGGTGGCGTATTAAATGATCCACCAAGATTACGATTGATTCGGGCTAAAGGAAATTCGAATGGTACTCACGACGATTGGACTCTAGCAGGAACACATGAAGTGATTCAAGCATTTACAGCAGGAGAAGATTACAAAGTTGGAAGCGGCGGTGTTGTTGGATTCAGCTGGTTCAATGGCGGCGGAGATAATGCGAATCCATTACCTGTAGAATTGCTCTCATTTACTGGAAATTGTTCAGAAGAAAAAACGAAGTTGACTTGGCAGACTGCTTCTGAATTCAACAGTGCTTATTTTGAGATTCAAACTTCTAGAGATGGTGAAAATTGGATGGTTGTAAATACGCAACCGGCAGCAGGAACAAGCTTTGAAAAATTATCTTATACTTTTGAAACGGAAACAGCATCACAGGAATTGTACTACAGACTTCGTCAAGTGGATGTGGATGGAATGGATAAAGTTTATGATCCAATCTTAATTGGTTGCGGTGATGAAAATAAATATTCATTTAAAACTTTCCCAAATCCAAGTGATAATAACTTTAAAGTGGTTGTAAATAATCAACAACTTGTTGGAAAAGCAACCTTGAGAATTGTTGACACGAAAGGTACTGAGGTTATGATTAAGGAAGTAAATGTGCAAGATGGAACAAACATGTTTTTCGTAAATGAGAATGTTGCTCCAGGTATATATTACATCAGTATTAATAATGAAACAACTTCAACGGAAGTTATCAAACATAGTATTCGATAAGTTTTTCTAAACCAAATAAAAGCCGAGAATTAGTTTTCTCGGCTTTTTTATTTACCACTACTTTTTCTTTATAATAGAAAAGCGAACTCCAGTGTAAATATTAATTCCCATGATTGGTCCCCAAATATTCGTTGCATCAAACTTTGTGCTAAATGGGTTTTGAGCATCAACGATAGGATTTTGTTGTTTGAAATTTAATAGATTTTCTCCACCTAAATAAAACTCCCATTTTTTATATACATGTGTTATTTGAGAATTTATCATTGGGTAAATTTTACTTTTAGTATCGAAAATTTCATTACTTGGATTACTTGGGTCTACTTGAACAGGTAATCTAGAACTTCCAAAAACTGAACAAGTAAAGTCGAAAAACCATCTTTTATCTCTTGATTTATAAGCTAGATTAATAAAACCTCGTTGGCGAGGAATCATAACTTGTTGTCTTATTTCTCCTCCATATTTTGCTTTAACGTCCAAAATTTTGAATGCAAATCGAACATCAAAATTCTTGATTGGACTGAAACTTAATTCTGTTTGAAAACTGTTTGAAAAAGATGAGTTTTTAAGATTTGAAAATACTATCGTATTTAAGCTAACATCTCTATCAACCACTAATTGATTTCTAAATAGAGTGTGATAAAAATCAAATGTAATGTTTGCTTTTTGATTGAAAAGTGTAAACTCTTGAACGATTGAACCTCCAAAGTTCCATGAAATTTCAGGTTGAGTATTCAATGGAGCAATCCATTGCTTTGAATTAGCAAGTAATGAAATATTGTCAATCATATAATTTGGAACACGCCACCCTTTTCCAGTTGTCAATCGTAGATCAGTTTTTTCACTTAATGTATATTTTGCATGAATTCTTGGTGAAAACTGACTTCCAAATAAATTGTGATAATCATATCTAGCGCCAATTACACCAGTAAATCTTGAACCAGTGAAAGTATATTCGGAAAAAATTCCGGGTACAATTTCATTCCTATTTTCCGAAAGTGAATCTGCTTTTTGAAATATGTTGAGCGCAACTAAACTCATGCCAACCTTTATTTTATGGTCGCTTGTGCTAATAATATCATCGTAAATAGCATTGATATACGCTCTTTTTTCAATGCCTGAAAATGGACGAATACCAAATTGTCCATTCATGTCTTGATATTTTAAATTGTAAACGATTCCCAATGACTGCATTGGTTTTTTTCCGAAAAATCCTGTTTTGGCAAAAATATCTATGTGTTTAGAATTTAATATTACACCATAGCTTGAATTTGGGTTTGGTTCTATTCCTAAGCCTCTATAAAAAGTTGTTTGTCCACCAACTTTTCGATCTTGATAGGCATTGATTCCAAATTGAATTTCTTTATTCTTCCCACCGTAATCCCAACGATTCATAAAAGCAATGTTATCTCCCATCGGAAGATCACGGAATCCATCGTGATTATGATCAATGTTACCATAAACTTTTGAGGCATGTGCTAAAGTTCCGGTACTCCATTTATCGTTAATTATCTGTCCAGAATTTAAATTAACTTCAGAACGCCCAAAAATATTTTGATAAACATTTGCAAAGAACTTCTCCATCTCTTTAGGTTTTTTGATTTCTAAATTGACTAATCCTGCCATTGATTCGTAACCATTTACAACGTTTCCAGTGCCTTTTGTAATTTGTATAGATTCAATCCATGTTCCGGAAATTGATTGCAGACCAAATGAACTTTCTAATCCTCTTAAATAAGGAATATTCTCCATCTGAATTTGAGTGTAAACTCCATCCAATCCCATCATTTGGATTTTCTTAGCTCCAGAAACTGCATCTGTTATACTGACATCAACCGAAGCATTTGTTTCAAAAGATTCCGAAAGGTTACAACAAGCTGCTTTTCGCAATTCTCCAGAAGTCAATTCTTCTACATGTAACGTTTTCATCCGTGAAATACCATGTGTTGATTTTCTATATTCAACAATAATTTCGGGAAGTAAATTTTCAGAATAAAGAACAATATTAAGAGAGACAAATCTATCATTTTTCCTAACAATTATTGAATCGGAATGATATCCCATTGCAGTTATGACTAAGGTATCAGGTAGATTTTTTGGTAGAACAATTTCAAATGTTCCTTCTTCGGAAGTCAAAACACCTGTTTTTGCGTTAAGTAATTTGATTTTTGCATTAAAAAGGGGTTTTTTAGTAGTTGAATCTGAACCCTGAACTAACCCTTTAATTTGTGCGTTGACGTTTAAGTTGCAAAAAAGACTCAAACACACACTTATAAATATAATTTTCATTAAAATGTATTAGATGATTAAACAAAAAAAGTAATGTTATCAATCTAAATACGAAAAATTTGTTGGTGAATTAGAAGTGTTTTTCCCCAAGGTTTTGGAGGAGGTCCGTTGCAATAATTTGCGCTTTTTTTCCTTTGTTTGTGAGCAAATAAAATCTTGACGAAAAATTTTAGAGCAAACTAAAGTATAAGTATAAATACAGAAATGAAATTCATTCCAAGTTGTTGCATAATCTAATTTAAGTTGAAGAATAGTCGTTTCGTCATTACAACAATCTTTATTTTCTTTCTTTTTACTTTCACAACAAGGAGGAATGTCATTTTCATTGTTTTCTTTACAATGTGATTCACTTTGCACCAAATAAGAATAAAAAACTCCATCTTCTTCACAAGCGTGTATAAACATGGGTATGCCAACACTTCCTGCGAAGAGCAAAAGGGTAAATGTAAATAAGATTATTCTCTTGTACATGGCGCAAAGATACTTGATTTTTTGGAAGACAAAAGAGTTAGACTTTATTCAATTAAACTATTCCAAATAAATCATCCACTCCAAACACCTAGAAATCATAAATCCTTCAGCATATTCATTCCAGCTGGTCTTCCCATATTGAGCATTCGACCTTTGATAAAATCGAAAAACTCTTCTCCAGAAATAGGAGTTGAAGGCTCTGGGCTATTTGGGTCGTAGAATTGCGTTTTAAATGCTTTAATGACTTCGATTTTACGCTCCACAAAAGGAGTAACATCAATGACGAAATCGGGTTCCAAATAAAAATCTTGAATGTAATGTGCGACTAATCTTGGACGATGTGGCACTTGTTCTTTGCCCTCTAATTCTGTTTCAATTTTTCGCAAGCCCGCTAAAAAACAAGCGTCTTCCACTAATTTCCCTGCTCTTCCATGATCAGGATGTCGGTCAGAAATACTATTTGCCAAAACAATTTCTGGTTGATATTTACGAATTTGCTCGATGATCAATCGTTTGTTTTCTGCATTGTCTTCAAAAAATCCGTCGGGCATTCGTAAGTTTTCACGTGCCGATAATCCCATAATTTTGGATGCATCTGCCGCTTCTTCATAGCGTGTTTCGACTGTACCTCTTGTTCCTAATTCGCCTTCTGTTAAATCTATAATCCCAACTTTTTTCCCTTCCGCAACATAGCGCATAAGCGTTCCCGAAGCTGATAATTCAACGTCGTCTGGATGCGCTGCAAAAGCAAGGATGTCAAGTTTCATAATAAATAAATTACGGATTAAAAATTGTGAATTGCGGATTAGAAATCAATTCGTTATCCGCAATCCGTAATTCGTTATTGTCATTCAACCGTAGCGTAGCTTTCCACACTCGGGCAAGAACAGATCAGGTTTCTATCTCCGTATGCATTATCAACACGACGAACAGGAACCCAGTATTTAAATTCTTTTAAATAAGGCAAAGGATAAACCGCTTCTTGTGGTGAATATGGATAATTCCAATCTTTATTGATGATACAATCCGCTGTGTGTGGTGCATTTTTCAATAAGTTATTCGATTTATCTGCATGACCATTTTCAATTTCACGAATTTCTTCACGGATTTTAATCATCGCTTCGATAAAACGATCTAATTCTTCTTTGTCCTCAGATTCAGTGGGCTCAATCATCAAAGTTCCCGCAACCGGGAAAGAAACCGTTGGTGCATGGAAATTAAAGTCAATTAAACGTTTCGCCATATCAGCAACTTCAACTTCAGAAGTGCGTTTGAAATCACGGCAATCTAAAATCATCTCGTGTGCAACTGTACCATTTTTTCCGGTGTACAAAATATCGTAATGTCCTTTCAAACAAGCTGCGATATAATTTGCATTCAAAATTGCAATTTCAGTTGATTCGCGTAAACCAACTGCACCTAACATTTTGATATAACCGTAAGAAATCAATAAAATCAAGGCACTTCCATAAGGTGCTGCAGAAACTGCGTGAATAGCATTTGAACCACCCGCTTCAACAATTGGACTTCCTGGTAAGAACGGTGCTAAATGTGCTCCAACTCCAATTGGACCCATTCCAGGACCGCCACCTCCGTGAGGAATTGCAAACGTTTTATGTAAATTCAAGTGGCAAACATCAGCTCCAATATTTCCTGGATTTGTTAATCCTACTTGTGCATTCATGTTCGCTCCATCCATATACACTTGACCACCATTTTCGTGGATGATAGAAGTGATTTCGCGAATTTCTTCTTCGAAAACACCATGTGTAGATGGATAAGTTACCATTAAACCAGCTAATGAATCTTTCAATTCAATTGCTACTCTTTTTAATTCTTCTACATCTATATTTCCGTTTTCGTCGCAACCTGTAACAACCACTTCAAAACCAGCCATAACAGCTGATGCAGGGTTTGTTCCGTGTGCAGACGAAGGAATTATCATTTTCTTTCTATGGAAATCATTACGAGATTCATGGTACGCTTTAATTACCATCAAACCAGCATATTCTCCTTGAGCCCCAGAATTTGGTTGCAAAGAAACCGCAGCAAATCCTGTACATTCACACAAATCTTTTTCCAATTGGCGGAATAGTTCGTGGTAACCTGCAGCTTGCGAAAGTGGTGCAAATGGGTGCATGTTTGCAAATTGAGGATTCGTAATCGGAATCAATTCACTTGCAGCATTCAATTTCATCGTACAAGAACCCAAAGGAATCATACTGTGAACCAATGATAAATCTTTATTTTCCAAACGCTTTAAGTAACGCATCATTCTTGATTCTGAATGATAGCTGTTAAAAACCTTGTGAGAAAAAACAGCATCTGTTCTTAAAACTTCATCTGTTAAAGCAACACCTGAAAGCTCAGAAACAGTTTCATTTCCAAAAACAGCCAAAATTGCATTTACATCAGCTAAAGTATGTGGTTCACCGAAGCTAATTGTCAATTCTGAATCGTTCAAATAATTAAAGTTCATTCCAGTAGCTTCCGCTTTTGAACGAATTGAAGCACAATCAACACTTTTCAACCAAATGGTATCAAAGTAAGAATTAGAACCTAATGAAACACCTAATTTATTCAAACCAGCTGCCGTTGTTGCCGCTAATTTGTGTGCATGTGTTGCAATCGCTTTCATCCCATTTGGTCCATGGTAAACAGCATACATACTTGCCATAACAGCCAAAAGAGCTTGCGCTGTACAAATATTTGACGTTGCTTTATCGCGTTTGATGTGTTGCTCACGTGTTTGCAAAGCCATACGCAACGCCGTATTATCATCAGCGTCTTTTGAAACACCAATAATTCTTCCCGGTAAATTACGTTTGTAATCTTCCTTCACTGCGAAAAATGCTGCGTGAGGACCACCGTAACCCATTGGTACACCGAAACGTTGAGTCGTGCCCAATACAGCATCAGCACCAAATGAACCTGGGGATTTTAATAAAACCAAAGAAAGAATATCAGCTGCAACTGCGACTTGAATTCCAAAGTTTTTCATTTTTGTGATGAACGAAGCAATGTCTGTAATTGCTCCATTTGCATCTGGATATTGTACCAAAGCACCGAAGAATTGTGCATCTGCCTCAAAAGTTGCAGGGTCAGCGATTACCAATTCAATTCCTAAATTCAATGCGCGACCAGTTACAACATCAATTGTTTGCGGGAAAGCTGTTGAAGCGATAAAGAATTTATTTTTCCCCTCTTTGATATCTGCTCTTGAACGTGAGTTGTAGAACATAATCATTGCTTCAGCAGCTGCAGTAGCCTCATCTAACAAAGATGCGTTTGCGATTTCCATTCCCGTTAATTCCAAAACCATCGTTTGGAAATTTAACAAAGCTTCTAAACGTCCTTGTGAAATCTCAGCTTGGTAAGGCGTGTAAGCTGTGTACCATCCTGGATTCTCCAACACATTTCTCAAAATCACGGAAGGTACGATTGTTTCATTATAACCCATTCCGATGAATGATTTATTCACCTGATTTTTCTTACCCAACTCATTGATATGTTGCAAATATTCTTGCTCAGTCATTGCATCTGCGATGTTCAATTCACCGTTCAAACGGATGTGAGCAGGAATCGTTCTATCTACTAATTCTGCGGTTGAGCTTACTCCAATTTTTTGCAACATCGCTTGCTTTTCAGCTTCGCTTGGACCGATGTGTCTTCTTGAAAAAGGATTCATAAAATGAGGTTTAAATGCGGGGTCAAATATACGATTTCAAAGTGAATCGTAAATCAATGAACAATCGAAATCGCAAAGAGTTTTAAAATGTTTTTGAACGCACTTATTTCTCAGAATTTTTAATAAATGTGCTCGCCCTCAATTTTGCATTATGACGCACATCTTCCCAAAATAAATTGACGTCACCAATATGGTAATCATCCATAGTCCAAGCCATGCTTCTGTAGGGGAAATGTGGCGTCGAAATCCATATTGCTCCATCGATTAAATGAGTTGTAAAAGACTTGGAATATAAAGTATTATTGTTAAACAGAAATCCTCTGTGAATACTTCTGTCCGCAGTTTTTGATAAATCCCACGTAACTGGATTCACAACTGATGAGCCTTTGTACCAATTGTCATATTTTTCGTGATTCAATTTTTTCTTAAAAGTATTCCAGCTCACATATCCTCCAGTTTGCGTTGAATCAGTCAATAATTTCAACGTTTGGTATTCATTTTTTTTAATTCCAATTCCGGGTAAATAAGCTGCAACTAATTGTTTTTGGAGTGGTTTGTTGTCGAAGAAATCTTTTAATAATAACATTAAATGCGTCGAACCTTGACTATGACCAGCTAAAATAATTGGACGACCTTTGTTGTAATGATCTAAATAATATTGAAAAGATGCTTTAACATCACTGTAAGCAAACATTAAAGCTTCTCTTCCTCCTTTGTCGATATTTCGATAAGAACGAATATGCGCCTGACGATAAAATGGAACAAACAATCTTCCAGCTTCTACCCAAGCCGATGCTTGAAAACGAATAGCATTGTCAATGATTTTTTTACGTTGTCCCTCGTCTTCAATTGGAATGTTCCAACGTTCGTCTGCTTTATCTAAAAACACAGTAGGGTAAACATAAAAAACATCCACTTTCGACAATAAACTTGTGTCTTTTAAATAACTTGAAAGTTCTTTGGAGTAATTACCAGGCAGTACAGCCCAGTTGGCTTTTTCGGCATAGTTTGGATTCTGGGAGAAACAATAGAATGTTGATAGATTCCAAAGTGTTACGAGTACAGCAATTTTTGAGAACATTATTTTTGCGAATTAAAAATTTATTGATGTACAAAACTAAGCTATTTACCTTACTATCAGTAATAATTTTGTTACATAATTCTATGCACGCACAGCAAGATTCTGTAAAAAATTGGAAATTGAAATCACTTTATTCTGTGAATGGAACACAAAATTCATTTATAAACTGGAATGCAGGTGGGAGAAACAATATTTCATTGATTGGCTCGATTGGAGCAAGCGCTTATTATAACAAGAAAAAAATCAAATGGACTAATGATTTAAGTGTCGCACTTGGGGGAATCAAATATCTTGACAAAACCACAGGAGTTTCGTTGCAAAAAACGGATGATCGATTGGACTTATCGAGCTCTGTAGGGTATAATTTTAACGACCATTTATTCGTAACGTTTTTGGGCGGTTTTAAAACTCAAATGGCAGATGGTTTCAATTACCCAAACGATTCTGTGAAAGTTTCAACGTTTATGGCACCAGGGTATTTGAATATGGCGCTTGGTGTTGATTTTGCAAAATCAGATAATTTCTCAATTTTCGCTTCACTGGTAGCGGCTAAATCTACCTTCGTTTTGAACGATTCGTTGTCGTCAATTGGAGCTTTTGGAGTCGAAAAAGGAAGTCGTTACCGACAAGAATATGGAGCATATTTAAAAATGAAATTCAATCGAGTACTTGCAAAAAATATCGAAATGAAAACGAAATTGGAGCTGTTTAGCAACTATTTAAATAATCCTCAAAACATTGATGTCAATGCAGAAGTATTGCTTTTGTTTCGAGTAAATTCACTCTTTTCAGCTTCGGCACAATGGAATTTGATTTACGACGACGATATTAATATTCGCGATGTAAAAGGTGGTTACGGTCCACGAACGCAATTCAAATCAGTTTTAGGAATCGGAATTTCTTACAAACTCGAAAGCAAATAATTAACCCCCTCATTCCTCATAAAGTCCTAATATCCTAATATCCTAAAGTCTCAATGTCCTAATATCCTAAAGTCTTAATGTCCTAATATCCTAAAGTCTTAATGTCCTAATATCCTAAAGTCTTAATGTCCTAATATCTTAACGTCCTAAAGTCAAAAACAAAAAAATCCTTATCTTTCACTCATGAAAAACGTTTTGTTGTTAAGTGCTTTACTTTGTTGTTCTGTATTTACTGCCCATTCACAGCTGAATGAATATAGATTTCACATTTATGGAAAAGCGAGTTCTGGAATCATTGATAAAAATAATTACTACAACATCGGAGCTAGTATGGAATGGATGGTGAAGCCAAAAATAGGTTTAAACTATAATTTGGAGTATCAATATCGCACCGATGGTTATTCGCAAATTCATGGTTCCATTGGTTCACTTGCGGGCCCACCGCTTTTTATCATAGGTTTGATTTCTGGAATTTCAAATGGTAATTCTTGGAATACAGACAACAGTAATCAATTCAATTATGGTTATTTGGGAGCATTGGCAGGCTTACTTTTGACCATTTGCCCTGACGGTGTGAGTTATCATTTTCCTATTGGTTATCACTGGGATGTAGCGCCTTACGCGAATGTTTTAGGGGTTGATTGGGTAATAAATCGCGCTGAAAACTACAGTAAATTGAAATATTCTATGTCTTTTGGAACTAAAGTTTCATATTCATTTTCTAATAACATAACTGCAAATTTATTCATTGAAACGCGTAAAGTGGCTTCAACTGGATTTGGAATCGGTGGTGGTTTCGGTATTGGCTATTTATTAAAAAAACGCGAAGACTCAGAACAAAAAACAGATGTTGTAGATAGCTTACAGCGAAACTTCGGTTTATAAAATCTAAAAGTCTACTCTTTTAAGTCTTTTAATCTTATTGTCCTAGTGTCTTAAAATCATAATATCTATTTGTCATTCTCTTATTCATCATTCTCTCATTTCTCCTTCCGTCTTAAAATCTTAATGTCCCAACATCAATTCGTCATTCCCTCATTCTTCATTTTCTCATTTCTCGTAATGTCAAAAATCCCTTTTCCCTTCTGTTCGCAACTTTTTATCTGCTGTGAAAAAGTAAAAATCAGACAATAATCATTACAAGGTAACTTTGCAGTCCATGAAAAAAGGACTAGTTTTCTTCTTGTTTTTAAGCTTTCAGTTTATTGCTAAATCTCAGCTTCAGCCCATTTACAATCAAGCAGAATATCCTTTTTGGTTGCATTTACCTTCAGATAGTATTCTTAAAACTAAACCTCCAATCTTGATTTTTCTACACGGAAGAAGCCTATCAGGAAATAATTTGGAATTGGTTAAAAAGTACGGTGTCATTCATGAAATCGAAAAAGGAAGAAACATTCCAGCGATTGTAATTGCACCTCAAGTTCCTGCTGGAAAATCGTGGGAGCCTGAGAAAATTCTTTCCGTTTTACAATTTGTTCAACGAACTTTTGATACAGATACAAGCCGAGTTTATGTAGCTGGAATGAGCCTTGGAGCTTATGGTACTTTAGGTTTTGCAGGCGCATATCCAGAAATTGTTACTGCAGCAGTTGCTTTGTGTGGTGGCGGAAATCCTAAGGACGGAGCAGCATTGTCAACGATTCCAGTTTGGATTCAGCATGGAAATCGAGATGCCGCTGTTCCTTTGAGTGAATCTCAAAAAATGGTCAATGCTATCAAAGCTTGTACAGATGAAAATTTAAAGTTTACAATTGTTCCGGGTGCGAATCATGGCGATTTGGAACGCGTTTTCAGAACGGATGAATTATACGATTGGTTGTTTCAATATGTGAAAACGCCAATAAAATAACGTCAAAATCAAACAACAAAGATTAAGCATCAAAATTCGTTTTTAAGCGAACCAAATATCATTTATCACTTCAAAACCTGCGAATTCATTTACGCGATCGATGATTAATTGTTTGCCGTGACTCAATTCTTCGCGCATTACTGAAGAATCAATTACCAAGCGCATTCTTCTATTCTTGATTGTAATTTCTTTCGTTCGAAACGCAACAGCTTTACCCATCAAAATTTCCCAATTGGCAATAACATCTAATTCTTTCATCTTATGATCCAATGAGTAAGCCTTCAATAATTTATCGATTACATCTTTCAATGGTTGTTCGTTCGAATTGCGTTTGTCTTCTTCTTTCATAGCTTAAAACTACTCTAAAATTGTCGAAATTTCACCGTTATTTAATTCAAATAGTTTCTTTTCTATTGGCAAGGATTCGAAAAGCTCCTTCATTCTTCGTGGATCAGTATCTGTAACAATGACTTGCCCAAAATAATCCGTTGTTACCAATTCAATTAAACGTGCCACACGGCTATTGTCCAACTTGTCAAAAATATCATCAAGTAGCAAAACAGGTTTCAATCCTTTGTGTTGTTTTAGCCAGTCATACTGTGCAATTCGAAGGGAAATCAAAAACGATTTTTGCTGACCTTGTGAACCGAATTTCTTAACAGGATGACCTTTGATGTTAAAAGTTAAATCGTCTTTGTGTGTGCCCACATTCGTATATTGCGTTGCCGCATCTTTTCGTTCGGAACTTTTTAATAATTCCATAAAATCGCCATCATTCAATTGAGAACGGTATTCAATATGAACTTCTTCGTTTTCCAATCCAATTTCATTGTAAAAACGATTGAAAACAGGAATGAATTCTTCTAAAAAGGTTTTGCGTTTCTCATGGATTTTTTGCCCTACTTGAACCAATTGAAAATCCCAAACATCTATGGATTCACGGTCAAATAGCCGATGTTCGTACATATTTTTCAAAAGCGCATTTCGTTGTTCCAAAACCTTTGCGTAGCGCTGAATATGTTCTAAATATTCTTTATCTATTTGAGATAAAATTCCATCCATCCATTTTCGACGCAATTCACTTCCTTCAGCAATCAAATCGCCGTCATATGGTGAAATAAAAACTACAGGAAAACGACCAATATGTTCTGCTAATTTTTCGTACTCCTTCTTGTTGATTTTGAACACCTTTTTAGCTCCTAATTTAAAGGCACAGTGAACGTTGTAGTTTTTATCTTCATTCGACCAATCGCCATTGATACTGAAAAAACTTTGATCAAATTGAATATTTTGTCGATCAATTGTATTCAAATATGACTTACACATACTTAAATAATGTACAGCGTCTAAAATATTTGTTTTACCACTTCCATTTTTGCCAACAATTCCATTAATACCTTTAGAAAATTGAATTTCAAGTTCTGTAAAATTTTTAAAATGGAGTAAAGAGAGAGAAGACAAATACATAAGTGCCCAAAATTATGCTTTATTTGAAAAACAAATGCTTAATTTTGGTATGCAACTTAAAATTGTATTAACACGTTTAACTCAAACCAAAACTAAAATATGTCAATTAAGCATTATTTAATTCTACTTTCAATCTTTATTTTTTCTAGTAAATCACTTTTTTCTCAATTAGTAATAGCTAATCAAGGAGCTTCTGCAACTATAATTACAAGTAGTATGATTGGACCTGGATTAACTGTAACAAACCCTGTCATTACTTGTCCCAACAATGCTTATGGAACATTTACTGGTGGAGGAACAACAAATTTGGGTATTCCTTCTGGAGTTTTATTAACAACAGGTAATGTTAGTACTTTGGCTGGTAATGGTTCTGCATTTTGGAGCACAGGAAATAATTCGAACTGTAATGATCCTCAATTGAGTACTTTAGATGTTGAAGCTACAAATGATTGTTGTATTCTAGAGTTTGATGTAGTACCTTCTTGTTCAACCTTGAGAATTCGTTTTGTTTTTGGGTCTGAAGAATATCCTGAATTTGTAAGTTCTGGATTTAATGATGCCTTTGGTTTTTTTGTTACAGGTCAAAATCCTCTAGGAGGTGTTTATACTAATACAAATATTGCAACATTACCAAATGGAACCATTGTGAGTATAGATAATGTAAATGCAAACACAAATAATACCTTTTATGTTAATAATGCAACAGGAACAGCTGTAAAATTAGATGCTTTTACAACAATTATTACAAGTGATATTGATGTAGTTCCATGTCAATCATATCATTTTAAACTTGCTATTGCAGATGCAGGTGATGGGATTTATGATTCTGGTGTTTTTGTTGATTTCTTAGATTGTTCCACCGCATTAAATGCAACAGCTTCAACAACTCCAGTGTCTTGTGCAGGGAGTGATGGAACAGCTACAGCAACAGCTATTAATGGTTTCCCTCCTTACACGTATTCATGGAACACAAATCCACCGCAAACAACATCAACAATTTCGGGTTTAACTCCTGGTACATATACAGTAACAGTTGATGATGGAGGAACTTGTACACCTCCAGTTGTTCAGACAGTAACTGTAGCATTAAGCAACAATGTTCCAGTAATTGTTACAAATGACCCAGTAATTTGCGAGGTTGGTTCTGCAACTATCACTGCTTCAAATCCAGGTTCTGGCGGCACTTATTTATGGTCAACAGGAGAAACAACACAAAGTATTGTGGTTTCCCCTACAGTAACTACAAACTACACAGTAACTTATGATGCTGGTGCTTTATGTACAGCAACTGACACGTCAACAGTATATGTAATTACAAGATTTACTCCAACTTTTGATACTATTCCAAATTTATGTCACAATGCAACTTCTCCACTTTTATCATTAAATTCAATTGATTCAATTTCTATTACAGGAACTTGGAGCCCTGCTTTAATTGATAGTTCTATAATTGGAATTACCACTTATTCATTTATACCAAACCCAGGTGAATGTGCTTTCTCAACAACAATGGATATTACTGTAATCGCACCAGATACAACGACATTCAATCCAATTTCTACTTTGTGTCAGGGATCAAATCCATTAACTCTTCCAACTTCTTCGTCTAATAATCCAAGTATTACCGGAGTTTGGAACATTCCTACCATTTCTACAAGCGTTTCTGGAGTAACAAATTATATTTTTACACCCGATTCTTCGATTTGTGCAACAATTGATACTTTGACAATTACAATTAAACCAACTCCTACGATTTCTGTAAGTCCAAACCAAACTATTTGTCAAGGACAACAAGCAACAATCAACTCAACAGTGAGTGTTTCTGGTGGAGCATACGATTGGCAACCAGTAGATTCAACTACATCGAATTTGACCTATTTTCCAGATTCTACAATGATTTTCTCACTTGTTTACACCTTGAATGGTTGTCCAAGTTTACCAGCATATTCAACAGTCACTGTAAATCCAAATATTCCAGTTTTTGGGGGAAATGATACTTTATTTTGTATTGGTGGCTCAATAACTTTACACGCTACAGGAACACCAGTTATCGAATGGGATGCGCCAGTAGTAGATAGCGTAGAATTCACACCAACAGAAACAGCTACTTATACTGTTTACGGAACAAGTGATAATGGTTGTGTAACAGTAGATTATGTAACGGTTGTTGTGGTGCAAACTCCAATCATTGACCCAGGAACACCTCCAACGGTTTGTGTTGGACAACAAGTTACTTTAAATGCTACAGGTGCTGGCCCAGGTGCTACATATAGCTGGAATTTTGGTGTTACAAATGGAGTACCTTTTGTTGCCAATCAAAATAAAACTTATATAGTTACAGGAGTTGATCAGTATGGTTGTGTTGGTCAAGCGTCAATTTCTGTTACAGCTTTACCACTTCCAATAGCTGATTTTACACCAAGTTCAAATTCAGGTTATGTGCCATTAAATGTAATATTTACAAACAATAGTGCTAACGCCAATAATTTTGTTTGGGATTTTGGAAATGGTTTGGATTCAATAACTATTAATTATGGAAATACCTTTACCAACTATTCAATTGCTCCACAAGATTATCTTGTTTATCTGGTAGCATCAAATGGATATTGTACAGATACAGTTTCAAAAATCGTAAAAGCATTATTACCACCTGAAATTTTTGTTCCAAATGTATTCTCACCAAATGACGATCAGAGCAATGATATTTTCTTTGTCACTTCTCAAAATTTAGCTTCATTAGAA
>RFNX01000339.1 GCA_009926905.1 Flavobacteriales bacterium | reverse complement strand
AGAAGTTACCGTTCTTCCAGGTATCAATCCAGCAGATAGAATCATTCGAAATGCCATCAATAATCGCAAGAAAAATCACCCGATGGAAAACGATGGTTTTATCAGTAAACAATACAGCAAATTCACTTTTGATTTAGACGATGCAACCCGCAAACGTTTAATGGACTCTTCTGTTTTAAAGAAAGGAGACACAACCTTACTGAAAATGCGTCAGTTTTTTTCAAATCAATATTTGTTTATGATTGAAACGGCATCGCGACATTATTTTGAACCACCTTATAGAGAAAAGGAAATAATCGATGCATATAAAGTTTCTGGTTTCACAGATCCAATTTTCTCAACTTTCGCACAAGAAATGCAATCCTTTCATTTTTATGACAATCAGGTCACACTCTTAGGAAAACAATATGTAAATCCGATTGCTTTTGGTTCATTGAATCGCTATTTATTTGTTTTGGAAGACACGACGATTAATAACTCCGATACGACTTACACTATTTTCTACCGCCCCAGAAAAGCCAAAAATTTTGATGGATTAACAGGACGTTTATTTATAAATACTAATGGTTTTGCAATTGAAAAAGTAACTTCAAGTCCTTTTATTACAGACACTTCTGGAATAGTTTTAGAAATTATTCAAGAATATGTATTTACCGAAAACACGAAGTGGTTTCCTTCTAAACTCTCTACGACTATTGAAATTTATTCCGCAATTGCTGATGTTGAATCTGGATACGTTGCAGTTGTTGCTGGAGATGTTAAAAAACCTAAAAGTTATATTGTAGGTAAAGGCGCGACTTACATCGAAAATGTGAAATTCAATCCGAAAGAATTGGAAAAAGAACGGTTTAATAACGTTGCCATTCAAACTGAAATCGACGCCGATAAAGTAGAAGAATCGAAATGGAATGACTTAAGAAACAACCAATTGAGCAAGCGTGAAAAGAACACTTACGTTGCATTAGACAGTATTGTAAAAGAAAACAAACTCGATCGTCTATTGAAAATCTCGAAAATTTTGGCAACAGGAAAAATTCCTTTGGGCTATATTAATTTGGATATGCAACGCATTTTTACTTTCAATCAATTTGAAGGTTATCGCATCGGAATGGGAATTGAAACTTCAGAAAAATTGATGAAGCCTGTCGTTTTGGGTGGTTATATAGGTTACGGTTTTAAAGATAAAGCAGTAAAATATGGAGGTTACTCAACGATTCACTTACATCGACTTTCAGCGTCAAAAATTGATTTGTATTACCAATATGACGTGGCAGAAGTGGGTGGTTTTCAGCCGATAAAATCCTCTAATTTTCTGAATAATGAACTGGCACGCGATTTATTCATTCAGAATATGGCATATCAGCAAAAATATGGTGGTGCCATTTCAACGACTATTCGCTCCAATATGGAGTTGAAATTAGATGTCAATCGTCAGCATATTCAAAGCGCCAATAACTATTCGTATCTCGGAAAAACAGAGTTCGATGCGCTTGTTTCTTCTTTCATTTGGACTTGGAGCATTCGTGAAAAAGTAAATCATTTGGGCACTCAACGTGTTCCAATGGGAACGAAATACCCGAAACTTCAAGTGCAATTTCATAAAAGTTGGTTGCCTCCAAATGCAAGCTTGAGTGCTAACTATGTAGATTTTTATAGATGTGTTTTCTCGATTCAGCAAAATGTGCCTATCACAGGAATTGGAAAATTATCTTGGAGTGCCCGCGCTGGAATTGCTTCTCAAAACGCACCTTTGTTTTACCAATTGGCAACGCCTGCTACAGCTGTGAATTGGTCGATTTCAGTGCCAAACACCTTTGAAACAGTTGGTGTTAATGAGTTTTATCATAAGAAAATGGCGGCGGTTTTTGCACGTTTCACATTCAATGCCATTCGCACCAAAGCAAAATGGAATCAACCACAATTTGGCTTGCATTATGCATACGGAATTGGAGGTTTTTCAAACAAAAGCGACCACGCTTACAACATTCGCTCAATGGATTTGGGCTACCATGAAGCAGGAATTTTCATCAACGGCATCTTGGTTTCCAATAACACCAGTATCGGTTTAGGTTCGTTTTACCGATTCGGTAGTTACCAATTCTCAGATTGGAAGAAAAACCTCGTTCCTAAAATTGTGATTGGGTTGGTGTTTTAAAGTGAATAACAAACTTCAACTCTAAACTTTTCACTTTCAGTCCTCAACTATTTTACTGGCTCACCCCAATTAAAAACACTGCAGGAATTTTTCCTAAATCAAATGCATTTTCTCTCCAATCAATGATTTTCATGGTGCGAACTGTTCCATTGAAATTGGTCAAATTGGAAGCAATACATAATTCCGCAGTATCTCCCAATTCATTCAAAATGTCTTCTAACACATGATTGTTTCGGAAAGGCGTGTCCATAAAAATATGAGTGGTACCGTTGCGTTTAGCGTCCATTTCGAAGTCTTTCAACTTGCGAATGCGTTCTTTTCGCTCGCGTGGTAAGTAACCGTGAAATGCAAATTGTTGACCAGAAAAACCACTTGCAATCAATGCCAAAACAAAAGAAGATGGACCTACTAAAGGTTCAACGGTAATGTTTTGCGTGTGCGCCAAAGCCACTAAATCTGCTCCAGGATCAGCAATTCCAGGGCATCCCGCTTCTGAAATGATTCCAACATCGTGACCTTTTGTCAAAGTCAACAATACTTTCATCAATTCGGCTTCGTTAGTGCGTTTATTTAAAATGGTAAATTGGCAATCGTCGATGGGAAACTCACGGTCCATTTTACGAAGCAATCTTCGTGCAGACTTTATTTCTTCCACCGCAAAGTGACGGATTTGAGTTGCAACTTTTATCACATCAGCAGGAATGATGTCGCTTACGCTTTCTCCACCTAATGTATTGGGGATGAGAAATAATTTACCTGATTTTTCCATTTTGTATTTTTTCTATCACGCAATCTGTTGCGCTGTCCAATAAATCGTAAACAGCTTCAAAATCGGCCATTGTACCATAATACGGATCGGGAACAGCTAAATTTGCGTCGGGTTGTAGTTCGTTTAATATCAAACGGACTTTATTTCGGTCTTGTTCGTTTCTTGCAAGTGCAAGCACATTTTGCAAATTGGATGAGTCCATGCAGTAAATCACATCAAAATCGTCATAATCTCTGACTTTAAATTGACGTGCACGCAAGTCATCTATTGGTGTTCCAAACTTGGCACCTGTAGCAATCATACGCTTATCTGGAGCTTCACCAACGTGATAGTTAGCTGTTCCTGCGGAATCAACAAAAACATCCAAATTCAAATCTTTCACTTTTTTTCGTAGGTGTCCATCTGCCATTGGAGAACGGCAAATATTACCCAAACAAACCATCAAAATTCGCATGGAATTTTTAGTGTAAAATGAACTTACTGAATCGTCAATTTTTTCTCCAATTCTTCCAAATAGTGGCGGAATTGTTTGTCCGTTTCAGAAAGATTCACAACTGTTCTACAAGCGTGTAATACTGTTGCGTGGTCTTTTCCTCCACAATGAGCGCCGATGTTTGCCAAAGAAGATTTTGTCATTTTCTTTGAGAAGAACATCGAAATTTGACGTGCTTGAACCACTTCACGTTTACGTGTTTTTGATTTCAACATTTCAATTGGTAAGTCGAAATAATCACAAACAATTTTTTGGATGTATTCAATCGAAACCTCACGTGCTGTGCTTTTCACAAATTTGTCAACCATTTGTTTCGCCAATTCAAGCGTGATTGCTTTTTTGTTCAAAGAAGCTTGTGCCAATAAGGTATTCAAGGCACCTTCGATTTCACGAACGTTCGTATTGATTGAGTAAGCCAAGTATTCAACTACTTCTTTTGGAAGTTCGATACCACTGCCGTACATTTTCTTTTCTAAGATAGCAATTCTAGTTTCTAAATCCGGAACTCCTAAATCCGCTGACAATCCCCATTTGAAACGAGAAAGTAAACGTTGTTCCATTCCTTGCATTTCGATAGGCGGTTTGTCAGATGTTAATACAATCTGTTTACCGTTTTGGTGCAAGTGATTAAATATAGAGAAGAATACATCTTGTGTTTTCTCTTTTCCAGCGAAGAATTGAACGTCGTCAATGATCAACACATCCACCATTTGGTAAAAATGTACGAAATCATTCGTGCGGTTATTTTTCAATGCATCGATGAACTGATGTGTGAACGTTTCAGATTGAACGTACAACACGATTTTATTTGGATGAATGTCTTTAATTGAAATTCCAATTGCTTGTGCCAAATGCGTTTTTCCCAAACCAACTCCACCGTATAACAACAATGGATTGAAAGCCGTTCCTCCAGGTTTGTTAGAAACTGCGAAACCAGAAGCACGTGCCAAACGGTTGCATTCACCTTCGATGAAATTTTCAAAAGTGTTTTTGCTTTGTAAGTTCGACTCGATGTTCACCTTCTTCAATCCAGGAATGATGAATGGATTTCTGATTTGCTTTTCGTTCATGTCAATAGGGACATTTACGGGCGCATTTTTAAGTGAATTTGTATTGTTAGTAGGTATCTTAACCGTATAAGGATTTGATGATTTTGAATTGTTTTCCATAACAATACTGTACTCCAAACTTCCTTCTGGGCCAATTTCTTTTTTAACTACTTTTCTCAATAAAGTAATGTAGTGTTCTTCCAACCATTCATAAAAGAAATGCGAGGGGACTTGAATGGTTAAAATGCTGTTTTCCAATTTAATAGGAACAATCGGCATGAACCAAGTTTTAAACGCTTGCAATGAAATGTTATCTTTAATAACTTTCAGGCAAGATTCCCACGCTTCTTCGTGAATTTTACTCATATTTTAATTTTTTACTTATTTTTTATTATTCAAAATTTATTTTAATGCAGACTTATGAACGTTCTACTGTTGAAATTTTGAGAGTACAAATGTTTGTATAAAAAAGTTATAAAAAAAGCGGATTACCCCTTGATATTTTAAAATATTTTACTTGGTTAGAAATTATTTTGGTTTTTTGTGAAGTGCCAAATTTCCGACAAATGTACATCTCAAAAGTAGCCAAAAAATGCCGTTTTTCAGCATTAAATTTTACTTTTGTTGAGAACCTCAAAATCAAGATATTCCACCTATGGAAATAAACTATTCATTTACATATCAGCTTCGTGTGCGTTACAGCGAGACGGATAAAATGGGATATTGCTACTACGGAAACTATGCTTCTTATTTAGAAGTCGGTCGCGTTGAAACGATGCGTTCTTTGGGCGTTTCTTACAAATCGATGGAAGATGAAGGGGTGATGTTGCCTGTTTTGGATTTTAGCATAAAGTATTTACGTCCAGCGAAGTACGATGATTTGTTGAGTGTCAAAACAATTATCACAAAAATCGAAGGAACACGCATCTATTTTGACTACGAAATTCACAATGAGGAAAATCAAAAGTTAATAATTGCACAAACATGCCTTGTTTTCGTTGGAGTAAAAACCATGAAACCGATTGCAGTCCCGGAACATTTACTAAAATTATTTTCAAATGAATACAAGTAAGCACAAACATTTCCATTTCGAAGTTTGGTCCATTGATAAATTAGAAAATTTTTTATCGGTACGAGAAGGAGAATGGCGCGTCGGGCAACAATTGGCTAAAAACGAATTGAAAAAAGTAAAATATGTTTTGCTTGGAATCGAAGAGGGAATGGGTCCAATGGCAAACAATGGTTTTTCTGGAAGTGAGAATGCTTTTTCAGCTTTTCTATCCAATTTCCTTAACACGCAAGTTCATTCTCGTTTCACAGCAACTGAAATACAAATTGTTGGAAGTATCAAACAAAACGTACAATTTGAATCAGTGACACAAGCGAGAACGCACGTCGAGGAATTGGATGCATTTGTTGAAGAAATTTTGGATTCTTTTCTAGTAGAAGGTCAAATTCCAATTGTTGTAGGTGGGGGACATAATAATGCGTTACCTATCATGCGTTGGGTGGCAAAACATTCAAAAGTTCATATTTTAAATTTGGATCCGCATGCAGATTGCCGAAAAGAGGAGGGGCGTCACAGTGGAAATTCATTTACAATTGCTTTGCATCACAAGACGATTCAATCTTATTCTGTTTTGGGTTTGCACGAAGCTTATAACAATCAATTCATTTTGGATTTTTTAGAAAAACACCGTTGCTTTCACACTTATTTTGAAGATTATTTGTGTCAAAATCGAAATTTGATTAAAGATTTGACACACGTTATTGATAATTGTGAAACAGATTCAAAGCTCGGAATTGAAATCGATATGGACGCAATGGCTTTTATGCCAAGTTCAGCTTTTTCACCAAGTGGTTGGTCGGTAAATGAAGTGCGTGCTTTTTGTTTAGAATTGAGTCGATTTAAAAATCACATTGCTTATTTGCATCTGCCAGAAGCTGCGCCAAAAACAGAATTAGAGAAAAAGGTTGTCGGAAAAACACTTTCGTATTTTGTGAGAGATTTTATCAATGTTAAGTAAATATGAATTGATTTTTTCTTACATTTAGACAAAATCAACTTCATGCTACAAAAACTGCTATTAGTAAGAGATTTCTTTCCATTTAGATTGCTGATTGCACATCTGAAATACAATTTTTTTGGATTGATTTATTGGTTGCTACTTTTTGGAATTGTAACAGACACTTTGGGTAAAGCATTTGGAGTGCCGTTTTTATTTTTCTCACCAGAATATTTAGGCCAGGTAAGTGTGTGGGGATTTTTATTGCTTGGATTCAGTTTTGGAGGTTTCACTATGGCATTTCATACATATAGTTATTCAAAACTGGGACCCCGGTTTCCTTTTTTAATCGTTGTAGCAAGACCTTTCTATCGTTTTTGCATCAATAATTCGATTTTGCCAATTGCTTTTTCTGCAATTTACATGTACAATATGTCCGTTTTTCAATTCAATGAAGAGTTGGCAAAAGTGGAAGACATTTGGTTTTTTAATTTATCATATATTGGTGGATTTACGCTCTTTATTATACTATCAATGGCTTATTTTTTTCCAACAGGAAATGCCAATAAAAATCACGTCAACGAATCGCAAGACACCGATAGTTTGATCGCATCGTTTACAAATAAAGGAGAAAAATGGTACAATTTCTTTCGTTCAGAATCTAAAAGACCTATTTATTATATTGGAAAGAATTTCCGCTTTTATAGAAGTCGAAGTGTGGCGCATTTAGACAATGAACTAATAGATCAAATTTATGCGAGCAATCGAATCAATGCCTTGATTTTTGAAACAATTACATTGGTGGCTTTTTTGGGTATGGGATTTTTTAGAGATTATTCCATCTTTGAAATGCCTGCTGCAATGAGTATTGTGACGCTTTTCACCATTATATCCATGCTTTTAAGTGCTTTTCAATCGTGGTTTCATCGATGGGGTTATCCAATAATTGTTGGCGTCATCATCGGAATGTCTTATTTAAGTTCGGTTACACCATTTTTCAAATACACAAGTTTTGCAATTGGACTGGATTATTCTTCGAAATACAGAACTGAATACACAGTCGCTGAAATTGCTCAAAATGGAAAATTAAAAGGAGATTCAACTGAATCGCATCAGGAAATTCAGACTTTATTGAGTAATTGGAAAGGACGTCAACATTCGAGAAAACCAAAATTGGTAATTCTTAATACGTCAGGTGGAGGTTCGCGCAGTGCTTTATGGACATTTGTGGTGCTGAGTAATTGCGATTCTCTGACAAACAATTCCGTTTCCAATCAAATGCAGTTGATTGCTGGCGCTTCTGGTGGAATGGTAGGCGCTGCTTATTATAGAGAATTAGTGCTTCGTAGAAATTTAGGTCAGCTAAAAGCAAAAAGCAATCAAGAATTCAAGAAAAACATAGCTAAAGATTTATTGAATAAATTATCATTTTCTGCATCCACAAGTGATTTATTGGTGCGCTACAAAATGTATCATTATAAAGACAAACTTTACACACAAGAGCGCGGTGTGGAGTTCGAAAAACAATTGCATGAAAACCTCAACAATTACTTGGAACATCCTTTGAATTATTACAAGGAATATGAATCGAAAAGCTTGATTCCCTTAATGATTTTTAGTCCAACTATTGTAAATGACGGTAGAAGATTGTTGATTTCATCGCAGAATTTAAGTTTTATGGTTGGATTACGTCCAGGAATTTCAGCTTACGAAAACATTGATTACCAAACCTTTTTCAAGAAAAATCATCCAGGTGAAATTCGTTTTTCTACCGTTTTACGTGCAAATGCAAGTTTCCCATTCATCATGCCGATGATTACAATGCCAACAAAACCTGAAATTCAATTAATGGATGCTGGAATTCGAGACAATTATGGCGGAAAAGTAACTGTTGATTATCTTTTTGCTAACAGTGATTGGATCAAAAAAAATACTTCAGGTATTGTTATAATCGAAACGCGCGACACAAAACGTGTTTTGAACGATGAAGCCTACAATGAAATTTCTCTAGTTGATAAAATAACCATGCCTTTTGGAAATATTCTCTTTAATTTCCCTCGAACTCAGGATTTTGATCAAGAACAATTGATGAAATTATGCACCAAAAGTTTTAAATTTCCTGTTGACGTGGTTTCTTTTAATTTGAGAGAAAAGACAAATGATCGAATTTCTCTTTCGTGGAGACTTACTAAAAGAGAAAAGAGAAAAATAGAAGAAGCTTTCTATAGCAAAGATAACCAAGAAGCTTTTATGAAATTAAAAAAATTATTATTTAACTGATACATTCTCAACGCTCACTACTGCATCAACAGTACATCCAGCTGGTGTCATAGCGCGACTAATGTTGTAGTTGAAATGTATTTTCAAACCGTCTTTTCTAAATTTTTCTTCCAAATTAACTGGATAAACATTTTTGAAAGTTTCTTTTGCAATGTTTGTTTTTTTCGACTTTTGAATCTCAATGTAATACGGACATCCGTTTGCTGAAAGATGCACTGTTCCGTAATAATTTCCAGTTGTCGAAACTACCTCATTATTAGTTTTTTTAGTAGTTCCACAAGAGAAAAATAATGCTGTGATTGAAAGTAAAAAGATTGATTTCATTTTTTTTCTCCAAATATATAAAAAAAGAGACCTGAAAGCATTTTTAACAAACCTCTACTATCAAAGTTAATTTGGTTATTGATTCAAGTAGAAATAAGAAATTAACTATCCTTATAAATTATATTGTATCTATTTAATTATAAGTGTTTTATTGTAGTGTGAGTGCGATTTCTCATGGTCAATTTTTAAAATTTTTCTTTGGAATATGATGTTTTACATTTGAATTTTAAAGTAACCTATTTCATTGCAATTTTTTATCAAAGAATATATATCCCCAAGTAAAAATTTATAACACAAGGCTTTAAGGGCTAACCCTCGTTTGTTTAACTTTCTAAACCAAAAATTAAACAAAATAAACTTTTGTTCTGTTAGTGAGGTTATTATGGCGGATTCCGAAAAGCCTTTAGAGTAGGAAATTTAAACTATTTATTATGGAACACTTAAAAATTGCAAGCGACAACTATGTTGCATTTACGTTCTTCATTGGAACGATGGCTATGATGGCCGCATCCGTTTTCTTCTTTTTTGAATTAGGAAACACAGACAAAAAATGGAGAACTTCTGTTTTGGTTTCTGGAATTATTACCTTTATTGCTGCAGTACATTACTACTACATGAGAGGTTACAACTTAGAAACAGGAGATTCACCAACTTTTTTCCGTTATGTGGATTGGATTCTTACAGTACCGTTGATGTGCGTAGAATTCTATTTAATCACGAAAAAAGCTGGAGCTAAAATTGGCTTGTTGTGGAAATTAATTGCCGCTTCATTAGTAATGTTAATTACAGGTTATATTGGAGAAGTATTAGATCCAACTAAAAGTGTATTATGGGGTGTTATTTCTGGTGCCGCATATTTCTATATTGCCTATTTAATATGGTTTGGAGAAGTTGCTAAATTAGCTCAAACAGCTGGTCCTCAAGTTGCAAAAGCAACAAAAATATTAGCTTGGTTTGTTTTGGTAGGATGGGCAATTTACCCATTGGGCTATATATTAGGAACTGATGGTGGATTATTCGGAATGATCTTGGTGAAAGACAAAGAAGCTGCTTTACATGCAATGGATATCGTTTACAACATTGCTGATGCTATCAACAAAATTGGTTTTGGTTTAGTTATCTATGCTTTAAGCAGAAGCGAGGATTAATCTTAACTAGTTAAATTATTTTAATAGAGGCACATTTCATAAAGATGTTGCCTCTATTTTTTTTCTAATAATCTCCTAAATCAAATGAATTGTTATGAATCAAGATGAACAAAATAGCACATACGACTTTGTTTTTATCGGTTTGGGAGCAAGTAATAGTCTTATCTTAATTTCACTTATTCAGAAAGGACTTACTACAAATAAAAAAATTGCTGTTTTTGAACCAGATGGAAAAACAAATAACGATAAAACATATTGTTTTTGGGCTAATCCAAAAGATGCGATTGCAGTTGAACTTAAGACTATCATTTCCCGAAGTTTTAATTCAATTCAAGTTAATGAAACGAGCGTTGAAAACATTGAAGATTGCCCTTATCATTACATAAGAAGTATCGATTTATACAACTTTACACTTGAGATTCTAAACGAAGCAAAAATTGAAATTCATCGAAATTCGGTGGAAGAAATAACTTCTGAAAACAAAATAAACACACTTTATTCTGCTACGGAAGTTTATCAATCCAATTATGTTTTTGACAGTAGACCATTTTTGAATTTAATTCCTAAAAATGAGATTTATCTTCACCAATCATTTTTGGGATGGCACATAAGATGCGTAAATGATGTTTTTCAGAAAGACACTTTTGACATGATGAATTTTGATATTGATCAGAATGATTTTACGCAATTCATGTATGTGATACCTTTTTCTTCAAATGAAGCATTGGTTGAATTGACCCGATTTGGAGCTGAAAAAATTGAATTATCTTACGCTTCAACTATATTAAACGAATTCATAAATAAAGAATTTGGAGAATTTGAAAAATTAGGTGAAGAAATTGGCTGCATTCCAATGACTACTTTCTTCATTCCTTCCAATCAACAAGAAGGCATTTTAAATACTGGCGCTCGAGCCAATTTAATCAAACCAAGTACGGGTTACGGTTTTAAAAAAATGTTTGAGTTTGCTCAATTGGTTTCTCATCGAATTGAATCAGAAGACTTAAAGGGATTCAATAAAATAGCGCTTGTTTCGAAGGAACGATTTAAATTCTATGACAAATTACTGTTGATGATTTTATTTTTATGGCCGTCTTATGGAAAAAAAATCTTTACTCGTCTGTTTTATAAACTTCCAATTCTTACGATTTTTTCATTTCTGGACGAAAAGTCTTCTTTACTTGAAGAAATCAAAATTTTTATGTCGCTTCCTTTTAAACCATTTATAAAGGCATTGTTCTTACATTTAAAAAATAAGAATATGTTGCGTTATGTTATCGCTTTTATCATCGTTGCTTTATATAGCATTCTATCTTTTATAAATTACCAGATAGCGCTTTATTTCAATTATCTTGTTCTGTTTATTGGTTTATTGTGGATTGGAATTCCCCACGGTGCTTTGGATCATTTACTATCTAAGAACAACAAAACATCAACTTTAAATTTCATTTTTAAATACTTGGCAGTTATTGCTTTATACCTAGCTCTATGGCAAGTTGCACCTATGGTTTCACTTTTGGCTTTTGTCATTTATTCTTCGTTTCATTTTGGAGAATCAGAAATAATACAATCTAATGAATCAGTAAAAACCTTGGGTGATTCTTTAAAAGCTTTTCTACTTGGATTTAATATTTTGATTTTTATCATCGCAACACATTTAGAAGAATCATTAACTATTATTTCATTCATAAATAAAGATTCATCTTCAATTTTTTACGAAATAAATGTATCTAGTTGGTATTTAGTTATTTCTGTGGCATCCTTTAGCTACATTTTAGTTCAGAGTATCATTTCAAAAAAGAAAGAATTTATTGGTTTACTGCTACTTTTAGCAATTGGGAGCTTAGTGCCCTTAACATTGGCTTTTGGACTCTATTTTATATTACAACACAGTTACAATGCTTGGATTCATCTTCAAAAAGGACTAAACATGAAGGCATCACAGCTTCATAAAAAATCAGCTGTTTTTACTTTCGGTGCGCTCGTACTATTTGTTTGCATCGCTTTTTTTGTCCGCAACACGTCTAATCTGCAAGCATTTTGGGCAAATTTCTTCGTCTTTATAGCTTGCATTAGTTTGCCTCACTTTGTTTTAATGCATTTATTCTATTTTTCAAATAAAAGCTGAAACAAAAAAGGAGGCCCGAAAGCCTCCTTTAACAAACCAACCTGTAGCAAAGTTAATTTAGTTACTGACTCAACTAAACGGATTAAATCTATTAAGGTTACGTCTGAATTAACATTTTGTCATTGATAAAGATTTTTATTTGAAAAATTAGCTCGGCTTCAATCAAATATATTTGTAATGTGATGATTGCAAACACTTCTATTAAAGCATTAGTTCAACTGATCGATGATCCGGATGACAATGTTTACGAGCACGTTCGCGACCAAATAAAACGCTTTGGAAACGAGGCGATTCCTTATCTTGAAAATTCTTGGGAAACGGAATATTATGGGATGATTTTTCAATCACGTGTAGAAGAAATTATTCACGAAATCCAATTCGAAGACAACAAACGACAACTGCAAGCTTGGGTAAATTCTTCCGATAAAGATTTATTGGAAGGTGCTTTGGTTATAGCGCGTTTTCAATATCCCGGTTTAGACGAAGATTTTGTAAGAACAAGCATTCAGGCCATTCGTCGCGACATTTGGTTGGAACTGAACGATAATCAAACAGCTTTTGAACAAATAAAGATTTTTAACCGTGTTTTCTTTGGCGTGCATCGTTTTCATGGCGATACAAAAAATTACAATTCGCCAGTAAATTCGTATATCAATACCGTTCTTGAAAGTAAAAAAGGAAATCCCTTGAGTTTGTGTCTGATTTACAGCATCGTGGCCCAATCATTGGACATGCCTGTTTACGGAGTAAATTTACCGAATCATTTTGTTTTGGCCTATATGGACGAAAAACGTTCCAGTTTTATGATTAACGAGCAAAATGAATTTGGTGTTTTATTTTATATCAATGCTTTTTCAAAAGGGGTGATTTTTGACACCAACGAAATCAAGGATTTTTTAAACGGCAGCAATCTTTCTCACAACCGTGACTACTTCGAACCTTGCTCCAATTCTGCCATCATGAAGCGCATGCTTTCTAATCTTATCGCATCGTTTCAACAAATTGGCAACGCCGAAAAAGTATTGGAATTGCAGGAGTTACGATCTATTTTGATGTGAATTCATACATAGGTTCTGGTTTAAACCCAAACCTATGGATGAATCAATTAACCTAACAGTGAAAACTTAAATCCTTCGTAAACAGCAATACCATAAAATAGAAGGTCCATGAATGCAAAATTGTTTTTCATTACATCAAATATCAAACCTGGTTGAATTCTAAGAAGTGTGCTGAAAAATCCTGTTCCTAATTCTTGTGAAGTGAACCCAACCATGCTGAAATAATTTCCTAAAATGCATCCCAAAAGAGATAAAACAGCACCAATAATTCCGAAAGTCAACTGATTACCTCTTCCAGCAAATTTCACGGTATAACCCACTAAAAATCCAACAGCGATTGCCATATAACCAATTTGGTACCCCGTCACAACAGTAATTGTTGCCCAAAGGCTAGCGCTAACAACTGAGGCTAACAAACCAAAAACAATTGCCATTGGTACGTTTCCTAATTT
>RFNX01000582.1 GCA_009926905.1 Flavobacteriales bacterium | reverse complement strand
AACAACTGTGAAGGTGAAACCATCAATTCGTCATAAGGAATTTCTTTTCCGTAACGTTGTTGCATGATTTTTCGAACTTCTATCGCATCAATATTGAAATCGCGCAAAGGTTTTGGAGACGCCAATTTTATCCCAAGAATTTCTTTATACGCTTTCCAAACCAATTCAGAACAATACATTTCTTTGTCGGACCAACCAAAAACAGCATCGTAGTTTTTACCGAATTGTTTCTTTACGTATTCTTTCATTTTAGAAAGGTTTTCAGGCGTCAATTTACTTTTATCTTTCAAACGTTTCACTTGAAATTTCCCATCAACACTAGCTGCAATCCAATCTTCTAAGGTTCTTTTCCCAACAGGCTGCACTGCTTCGTAAACGTAAGCTTTACCGTTTTCTTAAAACACAACTCCACAATGAGAATAAGGAGAATTGGTAGCTATTTCTACCGCTCTGCTTTGTTGTGAAAATGAAGCTTGAAAAACGATATCTCCGTCCTGTAAAGGTTGTTGTGTACATGAACAAGTTACGATTGCAAGAAATAGAAGTAAAAATAGATGTCTCATATCCAACTTATTTATTCATCCAACTCAAATTTCTTGAATAAAGCAGCACGAAAACACCCGCAATGATAAAGTTTAAAATGATGACAAAAGCAGGCATTATTTCAGGTGAAATGAACAAATATGCTTGAATTACATACAGAAAACTATAAACGATATAGACATGAAATCCGACTTTTTTTGCTTGAAACATCAAGAAAGCAGCGAAAGCACCAATTAAAGCTACCACAACAGCCACACCATTATATGCTACGAAATTTGCATACATCGCATCTGTCATTGCATCCAATCGTTTCAAAACATCTACCCAATAATCCATATTCAATTTCTCTAATTGATCGATTGATTGCGCCATTTGAACTTTGCTGTCTTTTATTTCCTCTGCGGAAGGTTTTCCAGAAAGCATTCCCATCAAACCACCAAGAACTGTAAACCCAGTATTTACAAAGGTTAATATACAAAGCACCAATAAAAATGTTGGTCTTTTTACGTCTTGTTCGTTGTTCTCTAATTGTTCGTTTTCCATTTTTTTGTTTTGACTTTTTGATATTATGAGAGAATGAGAAATGAGGGAATGACAATTTGAAAATTAGCCAATTTGTAATTCGCAATTTTCAATTTTACATTCTCAATTCTTCATTCTTTTCACAAACTCCACCGCTTTCTTCATTTCTACCGAAGTATTCAAATCTGTTTCGATAAAGTTAACTTCTTTTCTAAATGCTTGAAACAAAGCTTCTACTTTTTCTGAACTTTTTAACGGTTTTCTGAATTCAAAAGCTTGTGCAGCGTTTAATAATTCGATTCCAATGATGGAATAACAATTTTGTATCACTCTGTATAATTTCGTTGCAGCATTGGCACCCATGCTCACGTGATCTTCTTGTCCGTTGCTTGAATCGATCGTGTCAACAGAAGCTGGCGTACACAATTGTTTGTTTTGGCTTACGATTGACGCACATGTATATTGAGCAATCATTAAACCTGAATTCAGACCTGGATTCGCTACTAAAAATGGTGGTAAACCGCGTGTTCCAGAAATTAATTTGTAAACGCGACGTTCTGAAATACTTCCCATTTCTGCCATTGCAATTGCCATAAAATCTAAGACCAAAGCCAATGGTTGTCCATGGAAATTTCCTGCTGAAACAACATCGTCTTCATCTGGGAAAATTGTTGGATTGTCTGTCACGGCATTGATTTCTCGTTCGATTACGTTTTGACAATGATTCAATGTATCTCTTGTTGCGCCATGAACTTGAGGAATGCAACGGAACGAATAAGGATCTTGAACGTGCGCTTTTTCTTGTGCTACAATCTCACTTCCATCTAAAAATTTCTGAAAATTTCAGCTGTTTCAATTTGCCCAGGATGATTTCGAATTACATTCACGTTCGCTTGAAACGGATTGATTCTTCCATCGTAAGCTTCTAAAGACAAAGCAGCTACTTCATTGAATTTCATCCAAAGTTTTTGACCGTGCGACAAGCAATAACTTGCGTAAGCACTCATAAATTGTGTTCCGTTTAACAAAGCCAAACCTTCTTTCGATTGCAAAACAATCGCTTCTAAACCAAAAGTTTCGTTTAATTCTTTTCCTGAAATTCGTTTTCCGTTGTAATCTACTTCGCCTTCGCCTAAAAGAGGCAAACACAAATGTGCCAACGGTGCTAAATCGCCCGATGCGCCTAAACTTCCTTGTTGATAAACCACTGGAAATATATTCTCGTTGTAGTAAAACAACAAGCGCTCAATCGTTTCCAATTGAACTCCCGAATTTCCTTTAGATAAACCTAAAACTTTTAGCAATAGCATGCGTTTTACAATTTCATGCGGCACTTCCTCCCCCATTCCGCACGAATGAGAAAGAACCAAATTGCGTTGTAATTGCGATAAATCTTCCTTTGAAATGGCAGTGTTGCACAAAGAACCGAAACCAGTATTGATTCCGTAAATCAAACCTTCCGATTGCTCTATTTTCTCGTCCAAATAAGCACGGCAATGCAAAATGGATTTTTTGGCAGCCTCGCTCAATTCAATTTTTACACTTGAAGTTAGAATTTGTTCTAGTTCTTCAAATGAGATGTATTGATTGTCAATATGATATACTTCCATTTATCAATTATTTCTTTACCATTTTGGCAAAATCTTTGGCAAAATAAGTCAAAATTCCATCAGCGCCAGCACGTTTGATACTTAACAACATTTCAAAAACTGCTCGATCGTAATCCAACCAACCGTTTTTTGCTGCGGCATATACCATCGCACATTCACCACTTACATTGTAGGCTGTGATTGGAATTGTGAAATTTTCACGCAATAAATGAATGACGTCCAAATAACACAAAGCGGGTTTCACCATCAACATGTCCGCACCTTCTTCAAAATCCAATTGCGCTTCCAAAAGTGCCTCGCGTTTGTTTGCAGGATTCATCTGATACGTTTTCTTGTCACCTAATTTCGGTGCAGAATTCAAAGCATCGCGGAAAGGACCGTAAAATGCACTCGCGTATTTAGCCGAATACGACATGATACTCACCTCTGTAAATCCTTCTTCATCTAAAGCTTGGCGCAAGACTCCTACTCGACCGTCCATCATGTCTGAAGGTCCGATGATGTCAACTCCAGCTTGCGCTTGAGCGATTGTCATGCGAGCTAAAATTGGCAATGTTTCGTCGTTTAAGATTTTACCATCTTCCACATAACCATCATGTCCGTCAGAAGAATAGGGATCCATCGCAACATCACTCATCACAACCGATTCTGGAAAACGCTCTTTGATTTGACGAATCGCATCCAAATAAAAATTATCGTCAGCGTAACTGTACGACGCGATTTTATCTTTCAACGCTTCATCGACTGCTGGAAAAATATCAAAGGTATAGATCCCAAGATTCATGCATTCTTCAATCTCTGGCAATAGGCGATCTATCGACCAACGGAAATTATTCGGAAGCGATAAAACTTCGTCTTTTATGTTTTTTCCATCTTTCAAAAAGATAGGATAAATCAGGTTTTCAACGCCCAATTTTGTTTCTTCCACCATGTTTCGAATGGCAGCCGATTTGCGATTTCTTCGCGGACGAATATTCATTAATTGTGCTTTTTATTAAATTGAATTATTTTATTCGTTTTAGTAATCTAAAGGATTTCTCCCTTCAGTCGAAATGACTAATTCCGGAACTTCATAGTGAAAATGCTTTGCATTTTCATATTCTAACCCTTCAAAAAGTCATTCCGAACATCGTGAGGAATCTTATTGATTTTATCTGTACTAATTCATTACATCAACATTCCACCACAAACGTGTAGTGTTTGCCCTGTAATGTAAGCTGACATATCTGAAGCTAAGAAAACGGTTGCATTTGCCACGTCGATCGGTTGACCGCCACGTTTCAAAGGAATGCCATTTCTCCATTCTTGAACAACTTTTTGATCTAAAGCTTCTGTCATTTCTGTTTCGATAAATCCTGGAGCAATGGCGTTGCAGCGAATGTTTCTTGAACCTAATTCAGCAGCTATTGACTTTGTGAAACCAATTAAACCAGCTTTTGAAGCTGCGTAATTTGCTTGTCCTGCGTTACCTTTAACACCAACAACCGATGACATATTAATGATTGAACCCTTACGTGCTTTCAACATTGGACGTTGAACCGCTTTCGTTAAGTTAAATGCTGATTTTAAATTGGTATTGATTACTTCGTCCCACATTTCTTCGGTCATACGCATCAATAAATTATCGCGCGTAATTCCCGCATTATTTACTAAAACGTCGATCGTTCCAAATTCTGCAACAACGTCATCTACTAATTTTTGAGCATCGTCAAATTTCGATGCATCCGAACGAAAACCTTTTGCTTTTCCCCCGTTTGCTGTCAATTCAGCTTCTAAGGCACGCGCCTTTTCTTCCGAAGAAAGGTATGTGAATGCTACAGTTGCTCCTTGGTTGACACATTCTTCAGCGATTGCTTTTCCAATGCCACGAGAAGCGCCTGTAATTAAAACGATTTTATTGTCTAATAATCCCATATTTCAATTTTTGTCAAAGTTAAAAATATCAATCAAATGAAGGGAGTTGTAGTATTGAATTGACAAAAAATAGTTCAATCCAAGCTTATGAGATTTTTCATTCATCAAACTT
>RFNX01000353.1 GCA_009926905.1 Flavobacteriales bacterium | reverse complement strand
AAAATTCAAACAGGCGACATCATTCGTTTGGACGCAACTGCAGGTACACTCACTTGTTTGTCACCAGAAATGGAAACGCGCCCTGCCAGAACGAAAAACGTAAGAACGCAAGGATTTGGTAGAGAATTATTTAACAACTTGCGCCATCAAGTTACTTCAAGCGAAGAAGGTGCATCATTTATTCTTTGATTATGACACAAAACGGCATAGAACACATTTTACGTAGCAATCCACAAATTCCAGTTGCAACGATTCACAACGAAGAAGAATTGCTGAAAATAATGGCGAAAATTCAGGACGCAAACATCCATTGCATCGAGGTAACTTTGAGAACTGAATACGCTTACGAAGCATTGCGTGCTATCAAAGCTATGAACATTCCGAATTTCAGTGTTGGTGTTGGAACGGTTATTCGCAAAGAACAAGTTGATGAAATGAAAGCAATTGGTGTTGATTTTATTGTTTCGCCAGGTTTGACAGAAAAATTAGCAGCTGAATTGCACGCGTCTGGCATTGCCTTTATTCCTGGTGTTTCTACAGTTAGCGAAATAATGATTGGTTTAGAATTAGACTGTACGTTTTTCAAGTTTTTCCCTGCCAATTTATCAGGTGGTATTGAAGCGCTAAAAGCTTATGGTCAATTGTTTCCACATGTAAAATTTTGTCCAACAGGAGGAATCACTCAAGCTACTTACATGGATTATCTAAACGAAAAGAACATTCTTTCGGTTGGTGGATCGTGGATGTTGAAATAGTGGTAAACTGAAAGAGGAAAGTTGAAAGTGAATTGAAATGTAGAATGCAGTAATAATTACTTTCGTCGAGAATAATAAAAGTGCGCGAAACAAGGTTTTTCATCAACCAATTTTCTAAAACTTAAAAAACGTACTTTTGCAGTGATGCAATTTTTGCCAATTCTACTGCCACTTGCCTATCTCATTTTCTTTTTGTGGGTGATTGGGTATTTGAATTATTTCAAAACGGCTGGATTTAGTAAAACAGCACTGCAATTCGCATTTATCTTAAAAGCTTTCAGTGGATTGGTGATTTACCTCATCTACACGTATTACTATCCTGTAAGAATGGAAGCAGATACGTTTAAATATTTCGACGATAGCAAATATTTGTACGAGGCACTTTGGTACAAACCCGTTGACTTTTTTAAAATGTTACTCGGAATCGACTGTGAAAACGATTATTTCTTGAAAGAATATTACTCAAAAATGTTCAATTGGTACCGTTCGTATGACAATGGCTTGTTGAATGATAATCGTTTGGTGATACGCATAAATGCAGTCATTCGTATTTTCTCTTTTGGGAATTACCACGTTCACAGTTTGTTTTTCAACTTCTTAACTTTCTTGGGTTCTTACTCGTTGGCAAAGTTGTTTTTGACGGTTTCTGAAAGTAAATGGAAAGCCTATTTAGCGGTGTTTTTAATTCCTTCTGTTGTTTTTTGGAGTGCAGGAATTTTAAAAGAATCGATTCTGATTTTTGCTTTGGGCTCCTTTAGCTGGAACTTCTATAAAGTGATGAATGGACATCGAAAATTGACTACCTATCTTTGGTTGATTGGCTTATTGCCCATTTTAATCATTATGAAATTCTATGTTTTTGTGGCGTTTATTCCTGCGATTATTGGTTGGTGGATTTCTCAAAAAACGAAAAAAACAATTTTGGTGTATATTGCTACAACGATTGGATGCTTGTTACTTGCATTGTTGATTGGTTACCTCGTTCCTACTTATAATTTCCTGAACATCATGGCAGCGAAACAAGGTGATTTCATCAATTTAGCCAAGTTCTTAAAAGCCAATAGTTCGATTCAAATGGATTATTTAGAGCCAAATTTGTGGTCGTTTTTGAAAGCAAGTCCTAAAGCCTTGGTGAATACTCTGACACGTCCTTGGCCAACGGAATTGAAAGGCATTCTCTTCTATCCGCCATTATTTGAGAATTTTTTCATCATTCTAATTCTTTTTGCAAGCTGGTTCTATCGAAAAAATGTGCAACTGAAGCAATGGAAATTTGTCTTTTTTTGCCTAACGTTTTCTGTTTTATTGTTCGTTATCATTGGTCTGACAACGCCTATCATTGGAGCAATTGTTCGCTATAAAATTCCAGCAATTCCATTCTTAGTAATTGTTGCATTGCTCTTTTTCGACGCATCAAAATTACCTCAAACTATTCGTCAAAATAAAATCATTCTATGGCTTCATTCGTTTTTATAACAGGCGCTACTTCAGGATTTGGAGAAGCTACAGCACGTATTTTTGCTCAAAACGGTTTTTCATTGGTTTTGATGGCGCGACGTGAAGAACGCTTGGAAAAATTGAAGGCAGCATTAAGTTCAGAAAATGTTGCTGTCGAAACACTTTGTTGTGATGTGCGCATTGAAGCTGATGTAAATAAAGCTGTTGAATCGCTTCCAGAAAACGTTAAAAACAACATACGGATTTTAGTGAATAATGCAGGTTTAGCAGTTGGGCGAGGTCCGATTGACAAAGGCTTAACGGACGATTGGGAACGCATGATTGATACGAATGTAAAAGGATTACTTTACGTTTCTAAAGCTATGATTCCGTTTTTAAAAGCCAATGGAAACGCACAAATTATCAATATTGCAAGCATCGCAGGTAAAGAGGTGTACGCTGGAGGAAATGTTTATTGTGCTACCAAACACGCTGTTGATGCACTTTCACAAGCGATGCGCATCGATTTAGTTGAATACGGTATCAAAGTGACGAATATTGCACCAGGCGCTGCGGCAACCGAATTCTCAATTGTTCGTTTTAAAGGCGATTCCAAAACTGCTGATGCTGTTTATGAGGGTTATGATCCACTTTTAGCGCAAGATATTGCTGAAACAATTTGGTTTGTTGCTTCGCGCCCTGCGCACGTAACTATCAATGATTTAACGATTATGCCCACTGCTCAAGCCGCAGCTACAGTTCTTTGGAAGAAGTAATAACTAAACTTTTTTTATGCGCATTTTTATCACTTTAAGTTTTGTGTTAAACTTTGTTTTTCAATCCTTTTCACAAGACAGTTTATCCGTTTTGTTTATTGGTAACAGCTACGTTTATACCTTCGATTTACCAACTGTTCTTAAAAATCTTGCTCAATCAAAAGGAGATATTGTTGCGGTGGCTTCTAAAACAAATGGCGGATATACGTTCCAAAGTCATGTGAATGATCCCATTACTTTTTCAAAAATACATTTGACAGATTGGAATTATGTGGTGTTGCAAGGTCAAAGTCAAGAAGCTAGTTTTCCCTACGATCAAGTAAACACAAGTACTTTGCCGTTTGCAGTTCAATTAGCAGATTCGGTTTATGCGAATAATGAATGTTCACAAGTGATGTATTTTATGACTTGGGGACGTCAAGTTGGCGATCCACAATGGGATTCAATCAATACTTTTGATAAGATGAATCAGCGATTAAGAGATGCCTACCTTCGAATTGCTGAAAATACAAATGCTAGTGTTGCTGCAGCTGGTCCAGCTTGGAAATATGTTCGTGACAATTATCCAACAATTAATTTGTTTTCATCAGACGGTTCTCATCCAAGTTTTGAAGGTACTTATTTGAATGCATGTGTATTTTACAGTTCACTCTTTCATAAATCACCTGAAGGCGCAAGCTATATTGGAACATTGGATGTAGCAACTGCACAAATTCTTCAAAACGTTGCCAAATTAACAGTTCTGGACAGTTTATCAACTTGGAAATTGGTTCATTCAGATTCACTTTCTTCCGTGAATATCACTTACTCTTTTAATCAATCTACTGGAAGTTACCAATTTTCATCAAATGCTTCTCACATTGAAAATTATACTTGGGACTTTGGTGATGGAACGGTTTCAACAGAAGTTAATCCTCTTCATACTTTTGGAAATAATGGAATTTTTTCAGTTCAGTTAATTGGCGAAGGTCCTTGCGGTAACGACACATCCACTATCGAGGTACAAGTTTCGATACTAGGATTCAACGAATTAAAGGATCTCATTAAAATACAATCCATTGGACTAAATTCTTATAGAATAATTGGTGAAATCATTCCTGAATCTTTAAGTTTAATGGACTTAACAGGTAGAAGAATTCCATTTGTTATAGAAGTTATGAGTAATAAAGAATACTTACTTAAAACAGAAATTTCTGGAATCAAAATTATGAAGTTGGAAACAAAACTTGGTGAAATTGTTAAAAAGCTTCCGTTATCTTTTGAGTGAAAATAACGAGGAAAAGCACACTACAATTCAAAAATCACAGCAAATTCTCCTCTTAGTCCAAAATACTCTTTATTGAGTGTTCTCCAATTTTTACCTCTAGATTTTGTTTCGGGATAATTCAAAAGATTCCCAAGTTCAGCTTTGATTTTTATTCCTTTTTTTAACTTAACTAAAAACGAAGATTCTAGATTAATAAATTGATTCATATACGTATCAAAATCGTCGTTTTTGTGCAATAAGTCCCCATTTAAGTACACCAAATTGATTTCATTCAAATATCTAGATGTATAACTCAAGTTGGCATTAAACTCAAAGGCATCGCTTTCATAAAACAAATTCAACGATCCTAAAAATGGCATTTGTTTGGTCATACGTTGATTGGTAGATCTTCCTACAATTTTCATTCTAGAATCGCTATATGATGCGTTTAATCGAAATCCCCAATTCTTTAATTTCGGATGAATGAATCCAAATTTGCTACATAAAAACAATTCAATTCCTCCTAACCATGAATTGGACGCATTGCCGTAATAACGCATTGTTGCTCCTGAAATAGGATCTGTATTTGGAGTGGACAAAGCATAAATATGGTCTTTTATGGATTTAAAATAACCTCCTATAGCAAACATTCCATTCTCTGAAAAATAACGCTCATAATCTATGTCAATATTTCGCGAAAAAACAGGCTTCAAATTTGGATTCCCAAAAGTAAAATCTAGATCGTTGTAGCGAATAACTGCATGACCAGGTTTCGTTTCTTCAAAATTAGGACGGTGCATTGTTTCACTCAAGCCTATTTTTAAATTGCTTTTTGAGTTAATAAACCAATTGAAATGAAGCGACGGTAAAATACCAATATAAGGTTTGTAAATTGTGATTGATTTTGGAACATAGTAGTACGTATTGCTAGTTGAATCAAAAGCTATTTGGGTTGTGAGGGTATCAGATGTTTCAATTAAATAAGTATGTTCAACACGCACGCCACCAAGTAGCGCAATTTTCTTATGTGCATACGAAAACATCGCAAATCCAGAACTTTGATGTTCTTGGTATTTATAAGAGGAACCAACCCATTGATTGTATTCAAAATTTTGAGGATTCATCGTTACTTCTCTTAATGAATCGCGGTAATTCTCAAGAAAACTTCCAACCACTTTATCAGTTAAAAATGAATAATTGTAGCCTGAATAAGTATTTCC
>RFNX01000484.1 GCA_009926905.1 Flavobacteriales bacterium | reverse complement strand
TTGGAACAAGAGTTTAAACCTGAATTCGCCAATTTTATTTTTCACTTTCGCAATCGCAAATGGTTGGACCACTACCCTACTGCTTTTGGATTGCAAAAATCCTGTGAAGGAGTTTCAAAACGCATTTCATTTGAGAATAAACTGCATACTGCACCAGAAATATTTTATTTAAAAGAGGCTGAAATCACCAATTGTTTTGACACTTACATGGTAGATGCAAAAAAGTGGATTTTGGAGCGTTAAAATTTTTGAAATGTTTGTTATAATATTTTTCAAACTAAATACTTCTTTTAAACAACATAAATCCCAACAGAACTTCCAAAAATTAAGCATTCTATTATCTTTGTAAGAAAAACGAATTAGATGGCTTTAAAATGTGGAATTGTTGGATTACCAAACGTGGGGAAATCAACTTTATTTAACTGTTTGTCGAATGCAAAAGCGCAGTCTGCAAACTTTCCTTTTTGCACGATTGAACCCAACATCGGAACGATTTCTGTGCCCGATCCAAGATTGGAAAAATTAGAGGCACTTGTCAATCCTGAGCGCGTGATGCCAACTACAATGGAGATTGTGGACATCGCAGGTTTGGTCAAAGGTGCATCGAAAGGTGAAGGTTTGGGTAATCAATTCTTGGCTAACATCCGCGAAACAGATGCCATTCTTCACGTATTGCGTTGCTTCGACGATGGAAACATTATTCACGTTGATGGAAGTGTAAACCCAATTCGCGACAAAGAAATCATCGATATCGAATTACAATTGAAAGACTTAGATACGATTGATAAGAAAATTGCAAGTTTGGCTCGCGTTCTGAAATCTGGAGATAAAGATGCTATTAAGGAAAATGAGTTGTCTCTAAAAATTAAAGAAGGTTTGGAAAAAGGAATTTCTGCTCGTGGCCTTGATTTTACGCAAGAAGAAAGAGATATCATCCATAGATTTAATTTAATCACTTCAAAACCAGTTATGTATGTATGTAACGTTGATGAAGATTCTGTGCAAACTGGAAATCATTACGTGGACGAGGTAAGAGCTGCTGTTGCACACGAAAATGCTGAAGTATTGGTAATCGGTGCAAAAATCGAGGCTGATATTACAGAATTAGAGACGTACGACGAACGCAAAATGTTTTTAGATGAACTTGGTTTGGAAGAGCCAGGTGTAAATCGCTTGATCCGTTCAGCTTATTACTTATTGAACTTATATACTTATTTTACGGCTGGAGTGAAAGAAGTGCGTGCTTGGACGATTCGCAAAGGAATGACTGCACCTCAAGCAGCAGGTGTAATTCATACCGATTTCGAAAAAGGATTCATTCGTGCAGAAGTTATGAAATACAATGATTTTACTACTTACGGTTCTGAAGCTGCAGTAAAAGAAGCTGGAAAATTCAAAGTTGAAGGAAAAGAATACGTTGTTGAAGATGGTGATATTATGCACTTTAGGTTTAACGTATAACAAAATAATTGCGAATTAAAAATTGCGAATTGCGAATTGGCAAAAGCATTTTTAATCCGCAATTCGTAATAAAAAATAATCCGCAATTAATATGATAGCAGCAAATAACCCCGCATTAAAATCTTGGGTAGTAGTACCTGAAAACAGTGATTTTTCTATACAAAATTTACCTTTTGGGATTTTCAAAACCTCAAGTTTAACGCCACGCGTTGGTGTAAGAATTGGCGATAGTGTTTTGGATTTGAAAACCTTATTCGTTCTGGGATATTTAGAGAATTTACCTTTCGAATTGAGTGATTTCGATTGTGAATACTTGAATCCAATGATGAAAAAAGGAAAGTTGGCTGTACGTCAATTGCGCAATCGTATTTCAAAATTATTGGATGCTGATTTTACGGATTTACAAAAAAATCAACACCACGCAGATCAAGTTTTGATAGATGCAAACAGTGTAGAGATGTGTATGCCAGTTCAAATTGGCGATTATACTGATTTTTATTCAAGCAAAGAACATGCAACGAACGTTGGAATTATGTTCCGTGACCCTGCAAATGCATTGTTACCAAACTGGTTGTGGATTCCTGTAGGTTACCACGGTCGCGCTTCGTCTGTGATTCTTTCTGGACAAAACATTCACCGTCCAAAAGGTCAAATTAAACCAAATGACAACGAAGATCCGATTTTTGCTCCATCGCGACAAGTAGACTTTGAGTTGGAAATGGGCTTCATTACATTTGATGGAAAACCGCTTGGAGACTCGATTTCAACCGCAGAAGCAGATGAGTATATTTTTGGTTTGTGTTTGTTCAATGATTGGTCGGCACGTGACATTCAAAAATGGGAATATGTACCACTAGGTCCATTTTTAGCGAAAAACTTTGCTTCATCAATGTCTGCTTGGATTGTGACTTTGGATGCTCTGCAACCTTATGCCGTTGAAACTCCAAATCAAGAGCCGAAAGTACTTTCATATTTAGAATTTGAAGGAAAAAAATCGTACGATATTCATTTACAAGTTGCAATTCAACCTGAAAATACGGATGAAACGGTCATATCTAATTCTAATTTCAAGTATATGTATTGGAATATGGCGCAACAATTAGCACATCATACTATAAACGGTTGTAACATTCGTTCAGGAGATTTAATGGGTTCTGGAACTATTTCAGGACCAACAGAAGATTCTTATGGTTCGATGTTAGAATTATGCTGGAAAGGAACGAAACCTTTGAAAATGAATGACGGAACTGAACGTAGATTTATTTTAGATGGTGACACCGTTATCATGCGCGGTCATTGTGAAGCGAATGGTATACGTATTGGATTCGGAGAAGTGAAAGCAAAACTATTAGCAGCAAAATAAACGATGTTGGAATATAAACCTGAAATTATTATCGATTTAGAACGTGAACGCAAGGAAATTCTAAATGCCTTTAAGGGTTTATTACGAGCTTTAAAGAACAGAACACGAGAAGATACTTCGATGATTCGAAGAGCGTTCGACATGGCTTTGGAAGCTCATAAGGATATGCGACGCAAATCGGGTGAACCTTATATTTATCATCCTATTGCAGTTGCGAAATTGTGCTGAAGAAATGGGTTTAGGTGCGACGGCAGTCGTTTGTGCACTTTTACACGATACGGTTGAAGACACACATATCACTTTAGAAGATGTTGAGGATTTATTTGGTCCTCGCGTTCGGTTGATTATTGATGGATTGACGAAAATCCCTGAAGTATTTGATGAAAATGCATCTATCCAAGCGGAGAATTTCCGTAAAATGATTCTAACTATTTCAGATGATTTACGAGTGGTTCTAATCAAGTTAGCGGATCGTTTGCACAATATGCGTACACTCGGAAGTATGCGAGCAGACAAACAATTGAAAATCGCTTCTGAAACCAAATTTTTGTATGCTCCCCTCGCCCATCGTTTGGGGTTGTATTCCATTAAAACGGAATTGGAAGATTTATCCATGATGTATTGTGAAACGGATATTTACCAAGAAATTGAAACAAAATTAAAAAGTACAGCTGACGTTCGTAATCGTTTTATAAGACGATTCATGGCGCCTATTCGCGAGACTCTTTTACACGAAGGCTATATTTTTGACATTAAAGCTAGAACAAAATCTATTTCTTCAATATGGCGAAAAATGCAATCCAAAGCTATTCCTTTCGAGGAAGTTTTTGATGTTTTTGCGATTCGAATTATTCTAGAAACACCGATTGAATTAGAAAAACCTGATTGTTGGCGTATTTATTCCATTGTTACTGATTTTTATCAACCAAGTCCTGAGCGTTTACGTGACTGGGTTTCAACGCCACGCGCGAATGGCTACGAATCCTTGCATACAACTGTAATGTCACCACAAGGACGTTGGGTGGAAGTGCAAATTCGAACCAAAAGAATGGACGAAATTGCTGAAAAAGGTTTGGCGGCACATTACAAATACAAAGAATCTAAAGGCGATGACAGTAAACTAGATCGTTGGATTGCTGAAATTCGTGATTTGTTAGACAATCCAGACGCGACTGCAATGGATTTCGTGAATGATTTCAAACTGAATTTATTCAACGACGAAATTTATGTTTTTACTCCCAAAGGTGAGCTGCGTGTGTTGCCAATTGGCGCTACGATTCTTGATTTTGCTTATGATATTCATTCAGACATTGGAAATAAATGCATTGGTGCGAAAGTAAACAACCGTTTGATGCCATTGAGTTACCAATTAAAAAATGGAGATCAGCTTGAAATTATTACTTCTTCCAAACAAAAACCAAACGATGAATGGTTGCGTTTTGTGGTTACAGCTCGAGCAAAACAACGCATTAAATCATCTTTAAATGACGAGCGTAAAACTATTGCACAAGATGGAAAAGAGATTTTAGAACGAAAATTCAAACAGTTTAATGTGAGAATGAATTCTGATAATGTCAGTTTTTTAGAAAAATTTTACAGCGTACCATCAGCAACTGAGTTGTACTTTAGAATAGCAAAAGGCAAAATTGATCTGGCAAAAATCAGGGAGCTTGACGTGAACGGAGGAATATTACAGGTTGAAAAAAAGGAAGTTGTCAAAAAACCAAACAAGGTTGATTATAAAGAAGTTAAAGATGGAATCGACACCAAAGCGGATACCATTTTAATTGGCGACGATTTCAAAGGATTTGATTATCAAATGGCGAAATGTTGTAATCCAATTCCTGGTGATAAGGTTTTTGGTTTCATTACAATTAGCGATGGAATTAAAGTTCATAGAAATAACTGTCCAAACGCTGTTCATTTAATGTCGAAATTGGCGTATCGTTGCATAAAGGCGCGCTGGAAATCAGACAAATTGATTGAACGTGTGGCTGCTATAAAAATCGTTGGAATCGATCAATTAGGTTTAGTGAATAAGCTTACAGAAATCATTTCTAACCAAAACAACGTGAATATGAAAAGTATTTCTTTTGAAACAGAAGATGGTGTTTTTGAAGGACATATAAAAGTAATGGTTTACGATACCGAGCATTTAGAACAGTTGACACGAAAATTTGAAGAAGTTGAAGGTGTTCAAAGAGTTACTCGTTGGGACACTGAGGCTGGAGAAGTTTTTGAATAATCAATCCCAAGCATCTGGATTGTCATTTTTAGCCATTAATTTTTGCCAATCGTAATCCCCGTTTTTGAATAAATCTGAATCTGTGTCGCTTAATATTGCTTGATATTCACTTTCTGAAATGTCGTAGCGTTCAACTTCCTCGCCAGTATATGCTTCAATTTCAATTAATAAAGGTTCTTCTTCTTTACTGCAAAAAGACATTGCCTGACCTGTAGCATTTCCACGACCTGTTCGTCCGCAACGGTGTACATAGTTTTCTGGATTATCGGGTAAATCGTAATTCACCACATACTCCATATTGGGGATATCAATACCTCTACAAGCCACGTCTGTTGTGATTAAGACTTTATTTTCACCTCTTCTAAAACGATCTAAAATCGCAAAACGTTCTTGTTGTTCGATTCCTCCATGCAATGCTTCCGATTTTACATCTACACGTTCCATTGCTGCAACCACTCGTTCTGCACGAACTTTTGTTCGAACAAAAACTATGAATTTATAATCAGGATATTCTTTCAGTAAATTCTCAAGGAAAAAACGTTTGTCGTCCATTTCAACCAAACAAACTGCGTGGTTCACATTTTTAGAAACAGGGTTTTGAGGTGACACTTGAATACGAATGGCATCTTTCACAACATCGTAAGCTAAAGACTTGATTTTCTTATTAATAGTGGCTGTAAAAAACAATGTTTGTCTATCTTTTGGTATTTTGCGAATGACGTCTTTAATGTCTTTATTGAAACCTAAATCCAGCATTAAGTCTGCTTCATCCAGGACAAACATTTCCAATTTTGAAATATCGACAAAACCTTGTGCAATCAGGTCAAACATTCTTCCTGGTGTTGCAACAAGTACATCCAAACCACTTTTTAATTCTCGAATTTGTTGGTCTTGTTCTACCCCGCCAAACAATCCAAGTACTTTCAAATGCGTATTTGCTCCAATGTCATCAACCACTTTCGCAATTTGCTTACACAATTCTCGAGTTGGAACTAAAATTAAAGCCCTAATTCCTGAATATTTCCCTCTTGGTTTGACCAATAATCGATTTAACATAGGAATTACAAAAGCAGCTGTTTTACCAGTTCCTGTTTGGGCAACGGCCATTACATCTTCTCCATCTAATATGTGTTTTATTGCTCGAAATTGAATGTCGGTTGGTCTTTTGAAACCCAAAACATCGAGTTGAGAAACAATAGATTGAGAAAGGTTGTAATCTTTAAACTTCATAGAGCAAAGTTAGTTAAAGCATGAAGAAAAAGTGTAATTAGGAAAATTGTTTTGAAATAGAAAGAATTTTAGTCTTCTTTTTTAGGAATAATTCCAAAGTCAACTCCGATATAATACGTACTGAAGAAATCTTTATCAAGTGCATACGTTCCTTTTTCTCCACCTTGATTAAATGCATTTCCAGGATCAATTGGTATGGCGTGTCCAAGAAATTTTATTTCATAGTAGGTCACTTTTGTTTGACTGGAATCATTTTTAAACTGAAATTTTGTTACACTTCGATTGTTAGCAAACTCCGTCAACGTATCCGTAAATGCTGTATTTGTGTGATTTATGTTCGTCCATTGTTTTACTAGTAAATCAGCATTTTTTGGATTAACTACCAAATCATTTTTACCTTGAAGAATAACAATATTTGGATAATCACCTAAGAAATTAGGATTCAATTTTTTAATAGGATTACCCAGTTTTTCTGCACTTTCATCTTTTGGATTAAACATCAATTGCAAGCGTTGAGCGTCATTAAAATCAGGCATAAAAGGTCCTCCAGCTAGTGTTGCCCCACCTTTAAAAATTTCGGGATAATTTGCTAATAAAACAACACTCATTGCACCACCTGCTGAGACGCCGTAACAAAAAACCTTATTATTATCAACTGGATAATTGCGTTTCATGTAATCAATCATTTGAATAATTGAACTGGACTCACCTTTGTCTTTTTTTACATCTCCATTATTGAACCAATTGAAACATAAACTTGGATTATTGACAAGACTCTGTTGCGGATAAAGTACATAAAATCCATATTGATCGGATAACTTGTTCCAACCTGTTTGGGCAGCAATCGATTCTGCTGACTGACTACAACCATGTAGTACAACAACTAAAGGCTTTGAGGAAGTTCCTTTATTTGAATTTGGAACGTGAACAAACATTTTCAAATTACCTGGATTTGTTCCAAACTTTTTTAATTCAGTAATCTGTTGTTGACACTGGCAATAAAAAGAAAGTAAAACAAAAATATACAGTAGTCGTGTAGGCAAAATAAGGCAATAAGGTTTGCAAACTTACAACAATAATGCTTTATTTAAGTTGGAAAAGTATTAACAATTAGTCGTATTATTTCAACCCAAATTGCTTTTCTGCTTCTAATGCAATATAGTTCCCTATTGCTAAAGATGCTGTTGCAGCAGGTGAAGGTGCATTTAAAACATGAATTGATTTTCCGTGGTATTCAATTCTGAAATCATCTCTTGTGTCACCATCTTGAGCTAACAAAAGTGCTCTAACCCCTGCTCTACCCGGATGAATATCGTCCATTGTCAAACTTGGAATCATGCGTTGCAAGGTTTTCAAAAACAATTTTTTCGAAAATGCACGACGGTATTCATTGATTCCAAAAGACATGTTATTGAAAAATAATTTCCAAGTCCCTCCGTAGGATAAGGCATCAACTGTGTCTCTTAATGAAAAGTCAGTTTTGTTATAACCTTCACGTTTAAATGTAAATACAGCATTGGGACCACATTCGATTTCCCCATCGGTCATTCTTGTAAAATGAACGCCTAAAAATGGAAAATCTGGATTTGGAACTGGATAGATTAAATGTTTTACTTTATGTTTAGCTTGTTCAGTTAATTCATAATAATCACCACGAAAACCAACAACTTTCTCTTTTAACTTAACTCCATCTTTTTTAGCTAGTCTATCTGCTTGTAAACCTGCACAAAAAACTAAAAATTCTGCTTCAAATTTCCCTTTATTAGTAATTATTGTTGAAGAAATCTCCCCTTTTTCGATTGCAATTACTTCATGTTGC
>RFNX01000419.1 GCA_009926905.1 Flavobacteriales bacterium | reverse complement strand
ACTCAAACATCATTCTTTAAAGATTTGGCTGCTGACCAATGGTTTTTTACAACATCAACTCCAGTTGTACGATTGAACTTTGACCCAGTTATTGGTGTAAACGAATTAAATTCTCAAGTAACTTCAGCTTCGATTTATCCTAACCCAACATCAACATCATCAACAGTTGAGTTTAACTTGGCTACATCTTCTGAAGTAAGCATGACCGTTAACGATTTATCAGGAAAAGTTGTTTCAGAAAGAAACCTTGGACAATTAAATGCTGGTGCAAATTCTTCAATAATCAATACAGAAGCATTCACAAATGGAATTTACTATGTAACAGTAAAATCTAATGGAAGTGCAGTAACAAAAAAATTAATCAAGAATTAAGAAATTCTAAATTAACTTTGGAAAGCCGGATTTAAGTCCGGCTTTTTTTATTCCCATTATGTTTGATATAGAAGTTGGGTACATAGGTTTATTCATCACATGCTTTTTGGCAGCAACTGTACTTCCTGTTGCGTCAGAATTATTCCTGATAGGAATGCTTGCAGCAAAATATGACCCCATTCTATGTTTAATTGTTGCAAGTACAGGAAACACGCTGGGAGGCTGGCTAAATTATGCAATTGGTTACCTCGGAAATCCTAAATGGCTAATTAAAGTTGGTGCCACAACCGAAAAGATTGAAAAGTGGCAAATTAAAGTCAATAAATATGGAGCTTGGCTAGCATTGTTGTCATGGTTACCATTTGTTGGTGACATTATTGGAATTGCTTTGGGATTTTTTCGAGCAAATATTTTTGTTTCGTTTCTTTTTATTGGAATCGGAAAATTTGTGCGCTATGGAGTGATTGTTCTTTTTGCGTTATATTGTTAAAATCCATTTATCAAAGAAACTTAGATACTATCTCTTTATGTATGTAAACATATTTTTTTAGTTTCAAGGCTAATTAACTTTGAACAAAAACCAAAAGAAGAATGTTGCTTCAGCTTTCGTGTTTCCTTTTTAGATTAGACTTAATAATCTTTTAGCAAAACAGATTCAATGTTCCTAAATTTTATCATTTTATTTCCTTTCAGTTAATTGGAATCTTTAATATGAATACTACAACAGTTAGTTAGAACAATTAAGTTTACTTAGTGAATAGTTTTTCTCCTGTAAACTATGAAATTTTCATCTTTAATTAGCGTTATCCATAAATTTGAATGGTAAAGGCTGTCAGCAATGTAGAAAAATTGAGTAGAATCTATTGGATAATAATTATCTTTTGGTGATAGAATAATAAATTCAGCATCTTTTATTATGGGAAATTGATATATTTTGTCGCGACAACTTAAATGAGGAACGAAAGCAGATTGTGCACTAACACTAGCATTTTTAGGAATTAACTCTAATAATTTATATGCTTTTTTTATAGGAAATTCACGTTGATAGTGCTTAGCGTCATAAATTCTTAGTCTGTCTTTGTCGTACATAAATATTGTATTATCCATTAGATGAATCGTGCAGACAATCGCTAAAACAACGGCAAGATTTGAAACTAACGAGCTTATTTTCAAATTTTTAATTGTAGCAATTACATCAAATATTCCAATAGTTAATATAGGAGCAAATTCAATCGAATACTGATAATTGACGCTCCACATAATAGGTGAATCATGATACAATTTTTGGAACAAAATGGGAATTAACATCCACAAATAAATAGGTTTTCTAAACAAAAGAAAGCCTCCACTTATGGATAGCATCAACCATGTTTCTTTTTTTATGCCATCAAAAAATGGATCATTTGAGTGATTAATAAATAAAATCTTAAATGCTTGAAATGGATTTTGAAAGAGGTTTATTAGAAAGCCTGTAATATCGTCACCCATTACAGAATAATGAAAACCAGTATATGAATCCGTTGGATTAAAAAATGGTATCACAATTTTCAAAACGATTAAAAAGTAACAAATGGACCAACCTGTAAGAATTAAAAGAACTAATGCTTTTTTCTTTTCTTTACGATGTAAAAATGCTAATCCTGAACTAATGAAAGTCATTCCAAGAGCAACGTTTTCTTGTGCAAACAAACAAAAAGTAAATACAATTGAAGCTGTAATTAATTGATTTTTGCGAATAAAAAGAAAAAACCATGGAACTAATGAACTTGCAACAACAACGCTATGATAATCAAATGAAACTGCAGAAAACACACCATAAAAACTAAAAAAATAGGCGATTGAACAAAGACTGAGAGTTTTATTCGAAAACCAATTTTGAAACAATTTATATACACCAAGCCCACCAATTAAGATAAAGCACCATTGAACAATTAATAATGTATAGCTGCCAAAAAAATAGATCAAAGGTGAAAAAAAGATAAGATATAAATCAAAATGACCACCAAGCATGGGTTGATATTCAGAAATAAAAACATCGTTGCTTGCTAAATCTAGATGTGCATATTTATACGCTGCATTTGTATATGCTCCCAAATCTAGTGCGTATGTCCGGAAATAGTAGTGATTAACAAATGTTATCAATCCAAGTACAACCGATGCGACAATTAGTATAATTATTAATCGCCAGTTTTTTTTAAGAAACACTTTTATGTTTTTTGTTCGCAAATCGAAGAAGAATTTTTGTAATTCATTAGCCCAACGAGAATTTTAACAAAAGTCAACATTGAGCCAATATTTACAAAAATAGCAATAACTAGAAATTTCTTGTAAAAGAGTGTTTTATTGCAACATTTAAATGATCAAAGAAAAGTTTATTATTGACACCATCCCACTAATTGTGTAAACTGAAAGTTTCATAAAATCAGTCTATCTTCAAAAATAATCATACATTGTTTCTATTGCTTTATACGAATTATTCGAAAAACAAATTTTGAAACTCAAAAAGAGATTTGAAGTTATTCCGTCAAAAAGGATTGAATAGTTTTCAATTAATCTTCAACCAAAAAGAACCGCCATGTCGCTCCACATTTTTGGTGTTTTCGTGTTTCCAGAAGTCTGCAATAATACTTGCTAGTTGCATGTTTTCAGAAACGTAATAGTTTGCAAAAAGTGGTTGGTACTTCTCGGAATTTGCTAAAAGATACATTGCTAAACCATATTGTTCGGAATAAAAACGGTCGCACATAAATTGCGGATAATCGTAGGGAATATAAATGTCGTGAATGTGTACAACAACGCCCTTTTTCAGTCGCGGCAATACTTCTAAGAAGAAAACAGTTGCGTCAGAATTGGGTAAAATACGGTGCGAATTATCCACAAAAAGAATATCATTTTCTTCCAATTCTTCCAACATTTTGAAATCGATTGCTTCAAACGGTTTACGAATCACTTCATCCACTAAAGTGTCAATTTCTGCACGTGGCTGAGGATCAATTGAAATGAATTTGGTGTTTAGGTTTTGTTCTTTTTTAGCTTTAAAAGCTATTTTGGTTGAATTTCCTGAACCAATTTCAACGTATTTTTTGGGTTTTAATTCTGAAATCAAAGTATAAAGCATTACCATGTCCAAGCCCGGTAGAAATGAATTGTTCCAGGCTGGATTCTTAGGATCTTGTTCTAATTTCGCATCTTTGATTTGCCACAAATTTTCTTGGTATTTTGCCACAGCATTCAAGTAAGAAGTATAGGTTTCATCGTGTTTTTGAGTAATTGCCAACAACTCAGGATGCGCAGGTTTTCCGTGGCCATAACGAGGCGAAACATCTACTTTGTATTCTAAATATACTTTCTGATATTTTGGGCTTAAAAACTTGTAAAGTGCTTTAATCATATTGAATTCGAAATTATTGCCCGACAAAGAAACGCATAATATTATTTATTTTCTTTTCTTGTATCTATTCTTTCAATTAGTTTTTCGTTTTTCAAAAGATTATTTATACCTTTATTTTGAATTTCAGGTATTTCTACTCAAAATAAAGTCGTTTGCTTGTCATAAATTTGACTAATGAAAAAGTATATTCTCCTTTTACTTTTACAAATATCAACAGTATTTCTTTACGGTCAGAAGTGGGGGGTGAATACGTTTGGTCAATTTACAAATGAGGCTTTTGATGTTGAAATTGATAATTCAGGAAATTCATACATAACAGGTTATGTCACGGGAGAAACAGCTTTCAACACAAACAATGTTTTGCAAACAACTTCAGGAAATAGCGATATTTATGTAGCAAAATATAACTCTTTGGGTGCATTACTTTGGTGGAAACAATTTGGAGGCAATTTTTCAGATAGAGCTTATGATTTAGCAATAGGACCAGACCAAAATATTATAGTTACAGGTCAGTTTTTTGGTTCTGTAAATTTTGGTTCTATAAACTTACAGTCTGCTCAAAATTCCAAAGACATTTTCTTGATGAAACTTGATCCAACAGGAAATGTCATTTGGGCTCGAAAAGAAGGCGGAAATTTGTCTGAAAATGCTTACGGTGTTACAGTTGATCATCAGAATAATGTGATTTTAACAGGTCAGTTTGAAGGAACAAGTTCGATTGCTAACCAAAGTTTTAGTAGTATTATCGATCCATTCACGAATCAGCCTTCTTATGATTTATTCATTTCGAAATACGATTCAAACGGAAATCCATTGTGGGTCAAAGCTGGATTAGCTAAAAAAGAAGATAGAGGTTTGGCGGTTGCAGTCGATTTGCAAGACAATATTTTTCTTTCTGGTCAATATTCGGACACACTTCAATTTGCTGGAAATACTTATACAAACAATGGATACAATGTAGGATTTATAACAAAATTATCTCCAGCAGGTCAAGTTCAGTTTTTCAATAATTTGAGAGCAGGTTCTTGTTTACCTTATGATTTGGAAGTCAATTCCTCTAATCAAGTTGTAATTATTGGAGATTTTTTAGGAAACTTAAACTATTTTCACAACAATTCTCCAAATCCAATTTTGAATCCTTATTCAAAGAAAATATTTGCTTTGAAGATTGAAAATAGTGGACAATTTGTTTGGGCAAACACCTTAGGTTCTGATAATGATTTGTCTGCTCGTTCCATTTCTATTGACCCCAATAATGACATATACATAACAGGCTATTTTAAATGTGGTTTAACACAATTACAAACGTTACAAACTGCTTTTTGGAATTCAGTTGGATTTAAAGATCCTTATTTACTTAAACTCTCCAACAGTGGTCAAAAACTTTACACGAAACAGATTGGTGGAAAAAAAGACGATGAAGGACATGGGGTTGCAATTAAGGCAAATGACGAACCGATTCTTTGTGGCTCATTTACCAATGATTTGAATTTTACTTTTACTTCTAACATCCAATTTATTCAACAATCAAATTATACCTTAAATTATTTAAATGCTGAAATCCCACATTATTATTTAAAAGGAGATAATACAAGAAATTCATTTTTAGCAAAATTAATGGATTCAATGTCAATTGATTACAATTATTTTAGCATACCAACAACAGATTCTATTGAAGGTTCAATTAATAATTTTTTGGACACTTTGCACTTTTGTGATTCAACTGTCTTGTTTTATGATCCTTTAACTTACAATCACTACGGACCATCTTATTCTCATTTATGGAGTAACAATGATACTACGAATCCAACGAGAATATATACGAGTAATGATTATAGTGTTGTAGTTACAAGATTAGATGGTTGCGCAACTGAACAAGACAGCATTGTTGTTATCAAAGATCCAACGCCAACCTTACCACTTTTAACCGATACTTTAGGGATTTTTGTAAATAAACCTGGATCAAATTATGGAACATATCATTTTTGTTTCCCAGATAGTGTTGGTGTTTTTTATACGAATTTGCAGCCTGGAACAACCTTAACAACAACAGAACCAGATGGAAATAGCATTACTGGACTTGGCACAAATGTTCATTCATTAGCAGGACTTTATTATGTGGAAGTAACTAATGGAATGTGTTCTAACATTGGAAAATTTAAAATTATTTTTGATTATATCACACCTCCAGATACCATTCAGTTAGGAGTTATTTTGTTTAACCCACCTTTATACAGCGATTCAATTTCTATTTGTCAAGACGATTATGTTACTTTTAAAGGAAGAGATTTATTGACAAATCCAATTCTTCCTTATGATCCAATTCAGCAACCGTATTTCCAGTCGTGGTGGCAAATAAATGGAGGGAATCAAATAAGTGGAAGCTCGACTAACCCACACTCTTATTCTTTTCAACCAAATACTACAGGATGGTATCAGGTTAACTATCATTTGGTAATCGGATACAATAATCTTTGTGGAATTGACACTTTACATTTTATTGCCTCAGATTCATTTTACATTGAAGTTAAACCAAGACCAACTTTCAATGCGATAATTTATGGCGACAATTTACTTTGTCCAAATGGTTCTATTTTTCTAAAGGTAAATCCAACTCACCCAAGTTTACATTGGAGCGGACCAGGTATTTCTTGGATAAGTGCAAATGAGGATAGTGTTGAAATAAATTTGCCTGGAGATTACCATTATTCTGGTACAATTACCGATTCAGTTAATGGTTGTTCACGCTATATAAACTTCTTACACCATATTGATTTAAAACAAGCTCCAACTATAATTTCCAATCCACCAAATGGCTACTTGTGTCCAGATGACAGTTTAATTCTGATGTTGCCAACAGGATATTTATCTTATCAATGGGTTGGTCCAGAAGGTGATACGCTTTCAACAATAAATACTTGTTATGGGAATGACGCTGGTTTCTATTATTGCCATGTTACAGATTCTGAACTTTGTCATTTGACAACACCACCTTTTGAAGTGAAAGAATATATGACGCCGAGTGTATTGGTTTATCCAGATGTTTACATGTGTCAAGGAGAAAGCATTACTATTGAAGTACTTTATACTGGAAGTGCTTTTTTTCAATGGTCGCCGATTCAAAGTACTGCTAATCAGATAATAGTCAATCAACCAGGTGTTTACAGTGTAACGATTCAACAATGTGGTGTAACAATAACTGAATCCGTGACGATTATTGATGCTTTTTCTCAGGTAAATTTAACACCCACAGCAACACAACTATGTTATCAAGATGCGATAACAATTTATGGTGATTTACTAAATGGTAGTTACAGTTGGTCAAATGGCGCCAATGGGAATAGCACCATCAACGTGACTTCTCCAGGAACATATTCAGCAGTTGTAACGAATCAATATGGCTGTACATCTGAGACAAATGAAATTACAATTACTGCCGTTCCAGCATCAACTCCGCCTATCTTTGATTCAATTTGGGTGTGTCTTGGAGCGAATGTAAGCCTACAGGATTCAACAAATTTCACTTTAAATTGGTACGATTTAGATACGAATTTTCTATTTAGTAGCTCACAATTGAGTTTAACGAATAATCAATCAGATACTACTTTTTTAGTTGCTTATGATGCTTTAGGGTGTTCACCTGTTTTTGCTCCTGTTTTTGTTGGTGTGATAAACGCAATTGGTAATTTCTCACTCACAGCAGATACAATGATGTGCTTGAATGAACAAGTTACAATTTCATATCAAGGTGATCCCAACATAACTTATCAATGGTTCAACGGAAATACAACAAATAATAACGTTACTGTAAATCAGCCTGGAACTTACACAATTTCATTAAGTCAATGTGAATTTCAAGCCACAGAATCCATCACGATTCACGATGCTTCTTTTACAGCACAAATTACAGCCAGTCAAAATTATTTATGCCCTGGAAGCGATATTATTCTACAAGGAACACCAGCTAATTTAAGTTATTCATGGATTGGATTATCAGGAAACTCTTCAACTGTTTCTATTAACACACCCGGAAGTTACAGTGCTATTGTTACGAATCAATATGGATGTATTTCTGCAACAAATACAATTCAGGTTACTTATGCACCTAATTCAATTCCTCCAATTGTCCTAGACACTACGATTTGTTTAGGTTCAAATGTGACACTATCTGATAGTTTAATGCAAACAATTAATTGGTACACAACAGATTCTGTATTAATTAGTACTTTACCAACTTTATCTTTAACTAATGTGTTGGTTGACACCTCATTTTTAGTCAGTCAAACAAATTCTGTTTGTGAGTTGTCATTTGCCTCAGTTTACGTTGATGTAATCGACCCTTCCATTCCAATTCAAATAATTGGAGATTCCAGTTTGTGTCCAAATACAGATTTAGTCGTTTTTGTTGATGCACCAGGAAATTTTACATGGTCACTTCCAAATGGACAAACGAATTCAACAGACAATCCACTGACGATTCCGTTTGGTGTTTTACAAAATGCAGCTACAATTTCTGTGTCGGTTCAAAATCAATGTTTTACGCAAACTGTTTCAGACACTATTATTTATCTTACTACTGATTCTATTCATTTTGCTTCAGATTCCTTAGTAATTTGTTCGTATGACACTGTTCAAGTTACATCGATTGAAACCTTACAAGACATCGCTTGGACAGGAAACTTTGGAACCACAAATTCGATTTCTTTGGACGTCACATCAAGTTTTGGTAATGGTTTCATTTATGCACAAGGTATTGATTTGAATGGTTGTACAACAAACAGAGATAGTGTTTATCTTACAACTTCTACTTTAAATTATTCAATCATAACTGATACCAGCCATCGTTGTTTAGGTGATCAAGGGTTAATAAATGTTATTACGTCTGCAGACAGTTTAGTTTGGAATACACCAATAGGAGTTTTAGATACTAATTACATTTCAATCGTCTATAATTCAATTTATGATGGTAATTATGACTTGACTTTATGGGATGATATAGGTTGTGTTTACCATGAAACCGTTTCAATTTCTTATAATCAAATTCCAACATTTAATTTGAATGATACCATTATGTGTTTGAACGAAGTTTACCAAAACTATCCTGTTTCAGACACCTTGAATTATACCTGGACCGTTTTCGGAGACACGAACCAAATTACCATCACAGACAATCAAGATTTGATTTTAACTGCTACTACTCAGCAAGGTTGTTCCTATTCAGATACAGTTCATATTGACACAGTGGATTGTACGAATCAACTTCCAAATATTATTACTGCAAATGGTGATGGGATAAATGATTATTTTGTCATTGATGAGGCAATAAAATTCCCTAATAATCGACTTGTGATTTTAAACAGATGGGGAAATGTCATTTTAGACGAAAAAGGATATCGAAATACGTTTGATGGACTTGATGTTTCTAATGGAGTTTATTACTATTTCTTTTACAGGAATTCTGTAGAAATTCCACAAAGCACCCAAACAGGCTTCCTCCACATCATTCATTGATTTTCATATTGAATCGTAATTTGCTTTTCGCTATATTTCCTTTAGTTCTATTATATTTGCACAAAATTTTGAGATGTCAAATCAAGAACGTATTTCAACGAACAAAGCCCCAAAGCCAGTAGGTTTATACCCACATGCACGAAAAGTCGGAAATTTATTGTTTCTGTCAGGGGTTGGTCCACGCACTGCGGGTTCAGATGCAACTGATTCTGCTGTTCCAGGTTTGGAATTAGACAAAAACGGCAACTTCATTCAATTCGATTTCGAAGCACAATGTAGAAGTGTGTTTGACAACGTTCGTATCATTTTGGAAGAATCAGGTTCTAGCTGGGATCAATTAGTAGATGTTACTGTTTTCTTAGTCAATATGAAACGTGATTTCCATGCTTATAACCGCATTTATGCAGAGTATTTTAAAGATAATTTGCCTTGCAGAACAACAGTAGAAATCAATTCACTTCCAACTCCAATAGCGATTGAGTTGAAGTGTATTGCAACGATTTAAAAAAAATAAAAAGTTGATTTCGAGAGCCTCAATCAACAGTTGACTGAGGCTCTCGAAGGTAACTGTTCAAAACAGAATAAATAAATTAAAAAATGACAGGTTTCATCATTCGTATTGCTATCGCAGCGCTTTCACTTGGTTTCAATGTTTGGTTATTCGCAACAGGACATTGGGGTTGGGGAATCACATTTCTTTTTGTAACGGCAATCATTATTTTATCTTTTTTCAGAAATGAAAACATGATTTTGGCGTTAAATCAAATGCGTGTTGGAAATACTGATAAAGCTAAAAAGTACATTGATCGCATTACGCATCCGCAGTTTTTACCACGCCGCCAACATGCTTATGTTTTATTTTTAAAATCAGTAATGGGCGCACAAGAATTGGGTTTTTCGAAAAGCGAACAAATGTTGCGTAAAGCTCTTGATTTAGGTTTACGTCAGGATCAAGATAATGCGGTCGCTCGCATGCATTTGGCAGGAATTTGTGCTCAAACAGGTCGCCGCCCTGAAGCTGTTGCCCTATTGGCAGAAGCAAAGAAATTGGATAAAAATGGTGTGATGCGCGACCAAATCAAACAAATGCAAGCACAATTACAAGCCGCACCATCTAAAAATCAAATGCGTATGGCCCAAATGATGGGAGGAAGAAGAAAAACGCCAAAAATGCGTTAATCCAAAAAAGTAAGATTTAACACTCAATTATTATGTCAGAAAATCCGCGTATCTATTCCAAATCTTGGGACGATTATGAATTGCTAGATGCCGGAGGAGGTAAAAAGTTAGAGCGCTGGGGCAAAATCATCACGATTCGTCCAGAAATGCAAGCATATTTTCACAGTGGTAAACCATTTACTGAATGGCGCGAATTGGCGCATTGGGAATTCGTTGAAGATGCAAAAGGCCAAACAGGTAAATGGAAAAATCTTAAAAAAGATTCGCCACGTAAATGGGTGATAACTTACAAACGCTTGAAATTTGTATTAGAATTGACGAAATTTAAACACATTGGTTTGTTTCCCGAGCAGCAATCAAATTGGGATTTCATTGATGAACACCTGAAGTCTGACGATCGTTTTTTAAACCTTTTCGCTTATACAGGTGCTGCTTCATGTGTGGCTCGAAATATTGGTGCTGATACCATTCACGTTGATTCTGCAAAATCAGTGATGAATTGGGCAAGTCAAAACATGGAAGAAAGCCGTTTATTGAACATTCGTTGGGTACACGAAGATGCACTCAAATTCATTCAACGCGAAGAAAAACGTGGCAATAAATTCCAAGGAATTGTCATGGATCCTCCAGCGTGGGGAATTGGTGCAAAAGGTGAAAAATGGAAATTGGAAGATAAAATCGACGAATTGATGGGGGCTGCTGCCAACGTTTTGGACAAAGATGGATTCTTAATCATGAATACCTACTCACCAATGGTCGATGTAAATTTTATCACTGAACTTTCAGAAATCTATTTCGAAAACCGCGAAAAAGAAATCGCAGATTTGTACATGGAGACGAAAACCGACAAATTCTTGTATTACGGAAACGTTTTAAGAGTGAAATAAAAAATCCGTATGAATGTTCTTGAAATTATAAACAAGAACCCTCATACGGATTAAGAAAAATTGAACTAAAGATTAGTTTTTAACTACTCTAGAAGTCAATTGAGTTCCATTTTTGGTATCAATAACGGTCACCAAATACATTCCATGAGTCAGTCCGTTTAAATTTACTGTAGTTTGTTCTCCTTGGAAAGATGAACTTGAAATTTGTTTTCCAGACAAATCGAACAAAGAAACTTTAAAGTCAGATTTATAATTCATGTAAACGATTACTTCACTTTGAGCAGGATTCGGGTAAACATTCATTTGAATATCAGAACCAATAGTACCTTTATTTTCTACACTTAACAACGGTTGATTCAAGACAGGTAACTTAATTCTAGTTGCATGTTGTGGGTCAATTGCAACACGATTTATTGCAACTCTTGGTGCCATCTCTTGTCCTTGGAATGTATAAGTTCTACCATCACCTGGTCTTCTCCTAAAGAATTCGTTTGGTTCAATAGGCAAATTTGGATTTGATTGAAAACGTGGGTAATTTGAACTTGAAATTAGAATTTTCAATTTGTGTTGTTTTCCGAAAGTATAACCAATTGGCATCATTTGGAAATAATATTCGTAAAGTTCACCAATGTTTATGTTTTCAAAAACTGCATTGTCATCTTCTTGACCTTCAACAACAGAGCGAGCGTAATTTCTAGCTCGAGCATTTACGCAACCCTCGGAAACATATAATTCACGACCATCAGGATAAACATCAATTATTCTTATGTGAAAATCTGTGTCTGTTGGCCCTTGTGTAACACCAGATGGATTTGATTTTGCATAAATAGTAGCTTCAGGAAATCCAATAATAGAAAGTGTATCTTGTAATATTTCAGTTTCAAACTTAATTACTCCAGGTCTGTCCATTGTATATTCAGCCCAATCTTTCATGTTAAATTGACCTTGAGTGTCTCTTAAACCATCAGGGGTAGTTTCAATCATGTTTGGACCTCCAATTGTAATTACAGGATCATCTGGATTGTGTAAAAACATACTGTATCCTTCTTCGTTAATTGGAGCTGAAGTGTTTAAGGTACCGTTATTATGAACGTAGAAATTTTGCCATTGAACTTGGGTTGTTAAAGGAAATTCATCGACACCATACCAATAGTTTCCAACAGCTTCATTTTCAGGAATGCTATCGTTAACTGGACCAACAACATACAATCGAATATCTGGAACAGAATCAAAGTCTTTGTATTCTACTTTTGACACCTGTCCTGGCTCTAAGCCTGTAATTAGTGGAGTGCCAGTTGCAGGAACATTTTGCACTTGAATAGATCCAATTGGGTCAGTTGAACCTTGTGCTCTAACTCCAACTTTAATTCCATTTAATGGTGTTGCACCTGTTAAGAAACTAATTAAGTCATTTAAAGGAATTTTGTAATCTTCAGCAGGAACTCGAACTTGAACTAAACCTGCATCACTCCATTCAGTTGACGCTTTAATAAACGCTTTTGGTTCTCCTAAAAATTGAGTTGAATCGTAATTCAAATTGTATCGATACCATTGGATAAGTTCAGAATTTACAGCGCTTGCAAGAGGTAATTCATTTTGACTGAATGCACCTAATTCTATTCCAAGAATGCTTGTAACGTTTGATTTGTATTCCATATCTCCAGTAACTCTTGAGCCTATTGTTTGATGTGCCCATGGACCAATCACTAATTTTTGTAAATATTTACTTCTTTTAGTTGGATCCAAGTGTTGTTTCATCAAATTCCAAGTTTCGATTTGTCCATCAATAAATATATCCCACCAACCTGTTAAGTGATATGCAGGTACTTCCATATTGGTATATCTATTCACAGTACCGTTGATATCACCGAAACCTTGTGCGTTTATTGGAGCATGCGTTGCATCCATATCTCTCCTACCGATGCTATTTGGATAATATCCAGCTGGACCTCCTAAATAACGAACACTTGCAAAATGGTCAATTGCATTTGCTGCAGCAACAAATTTATTTGGTAAACCGTAGTCAGTCGCTGAATGCATATTATTATCGATGTCATTGTCAATTTCATTCAAGTTGTCGTCAGTTCCAGTAAAAATTTGTCCTTTCAGCCAACCGTTTACCAATCGGTCTCTAAAAACGCCATTTTGAAAACCAGTACTTCTATAAAATTCTTGCGTTGCTACTATTGGAACTAAACATTTTAAACCCGGTTCATTAGGATTTATTTTTCGAGCAGCAGCAGCCTGATATTGATTATAGCCTAATGCTGAAGCACCAAACATTCCAATTCTACCATTGGTTAATTTTGCAGTCGTTTCAGGAATACCATTTTGATCGTTATCAAAAGACCAATCTTGATTTAAAATCTGTTGAATAGAATTGTATCCATCCTCATGTTTGTTTCCATTACGTGGATCAGTTAAAGGTGTAACGTCCAAAACATGTCCATAAGTTGGGTGATATGGATTTTTGTCCCATCCATCTGAGTACAATGGCATGTAAACACCTTCTGATGTGTAACGACCTCGCATGTCTTGAATAGCGTAACAATAGCCTAACATATTTATTGGAGAAGCGAG
>RFNX01000149.1 GCA_009926905.1 Flavobacteriales bacterium | reverse complement strand
ATCAGAAGTTCCTGCATTTGAAACTCTCAAACCACTATCAAAAGATCCTACAACAGCTAAATATGTTTCACCTGCAACTAAATTTTGAGGGCTCAACAAAGGCATAGTTAAAATTGTATTCAAATTATTAGCTGCAACAACTAAAGGAGAAGATTCTTCCATAAATACAAAATCACCTGTAGCTGGGTCAATGCTATAAAGTTTAGCAAAAACTTCAGTTCCAACTGTTGTTCCGTTTGCGCCACCAGCTAATCTTACGTTGATTCCTTTAAGTGTTTGGTCAGCGAAAATATCAAATAAGTTACCTACTTCGAAACCATCAGTTCCATTTGAAGTTGCACCAGAGAATGTACCGTTATCACGTGCATAAACGTAGTTTGTAACAGCAAAGTTTACGTCTGCAATTGTATTGTTTCCAGGAACTTCATCAACGATAGGTGTATTGTTTGTAACTGTACCTACAGTAAAATTACAATTACCACCATTCGTTTGTCCTATTCCAATTATATCACCTGCTTGATATCCAATACCAGGATTTACTACAGTCACTGAAGTAACAGCACCAGGAGAAACTCCGTTAATAAAAACAACAGCATCACTATTTCCTCCTACAACGTTAGCCACATCGCCAATTAAATAACCTGTTCCACCATTTGCAATTGTTGCACTTGTAATTGTACCATTACCATCAACCACTATGTCAACAGTTAAACCAGTACCTGCTCCACCTGTAGTCGCAACGCCATTTGAAGTAGTATAACCTGTTCCAGGTGTACCTACATTCATAATCTCAACAACTCCAATAGGATTCGCTGTTAAATTGAAAGTAGCTCCAGAGCCAGAACCTCCTATGATGTATGTATTAGGTCCATTAACATATCCATTTCCTCCAGCTGTAACTGTTCCTGTTAAAATTTGACCATTCGGTAAATTACCTAAAGAAACACTTCTTTTTAAAGTATAACTAGTAACTGTTGCAGGAGGTGTAAATGTTGTAGATAGCGTCAAATCCGCTGAGTCCAAAGAAGCAATTGCAGTAACTGGACTTGTTCCAGAAAACACATTGGTTGCTCCACTTAAAACGTCTGCTTTTAAGAATACCCCTGATAAATTGTCCAAACCACCATTAAATACAGAGGATGTAACTTCAATTGGAGCTACTTGTGTTGTAGGGATTTGGTAATAATTTAAACCTGTAGTTCCCCAGAAATTTGAAGCTACAGTTAAATCATTGTTTGGATTTGTAACAATTTTCACATCATCAATGTACCAACCATAAGCG
>RFNX01000210.1 GCA_009926905.1 Flavobacteriales bacterium | reverse complement strand
ACCCAAACATTAGGATTTGTAGCTGAACCAGGGAAATTAGTTGTCCATCTAAAACGAATCCAAACAGATGTAGGATTTGCACTAAGTGTTGTTGCTAAATTGATAATTTTTGTTTCTGGATTTGGATATGCCGCACCACCTGATTGAGATAAAACATCTCTATCTAAATTGTCACCAACAGTAATAAAATTTGTTCCATCAATAGAAATTTGTATTTCTTGCAAATCATTGAAACGCGCTCCAAATTGTTTGAACTGCAAAGAAACTTGGTTAGTTCCTCCTAAACTTGCAATGTCAATTGGGTTTGCAGTAGTCAATGTGTAAATTACACCAAGCGCTTGGGTTCCAGGTTGCAATGTTGGATTACCGTTCACTAATTCAGCGTTGTTTCCACCAGAAGTACCATTTGCACTTATTCCATTTGGTGACCACCAACCTTGAGAAGTTGCATTAATGTTCCAACCAAAAGTAGCACCAGTCTGACCACTGTTGTCGATGGTCCAAGTTGCTGGATTTGTAAAATCGTCCGTCCACAAAGTATTTATTACTTTATTGATGGGTTGTATTGCATTTGTTGTTTTCGGAGCTGTCAATACAAGACCAGAAGCTGGAACTAGATTAACATTTTTCTGAGCAAAAACACTAGTAACTGCAAATACAGATAACGTAAGTATTAATTTTTTCATGTTAAATTGTTTTATGATGGGTAAATTTAATACATAATCCTTGTTTTAACTAATAATCTTTAAGGAAAGGTAAATTTTTTCTTGCCTGAAACAATACCTCTTTTTCTAAAACTAAGCTAAAGTAGCCTTCTTCACTAATCATGTTGTCTATCTCTCCTATTGGGTTTATAGTGGTTGAATCTCCAGAATAATCCAAATTGTTGCCATCTGTACCATAACGATTTACACCAATAACATATGATTGGTTTTCAATTGCTCGGGCAATTAAAAGTGATTTCCAATGATGTGCTCGTTTAGAAGGCCAATTAGCAACATAAAGTAACACATCATATTTTGGTAATTCATTTATTAAAAAATTTCTTGCAATCTCAGGGAAACGTAAATCGTAACAAATTTGAAGATTTATTTTCCAACCTAAATATTCCACTATTCTTTCTTTATTTCCTGCGGTAAAATGTAAACTTTCTCCACCTAAACCAAACGATTTTCTTTTGTCATAAATAGAAATTTCACCAGTTGGTTCCACGAAAACTCCACGATTAAAAAATTTTCCATTCTCAAGTATAATTAAAGAAGTATAAATTGCTGCATTTAATTTTGAAGACCAATTTTGCAAGTATTGCAGTGAAGGCGAATCTTCCCAAATTTCAGCTAACTCTTCAACATTCATAGAAAATCCGGTTTGAAACATTTCAGGAAGAACGATTAAATTTGTTGGTTCTAAACGTTCGAAAATAGAATTATACTTGGCAAAATTTGCTGCCTTATCCTCCCAAACTTGATCTAATTGTACAAGTGTAACTTTTAAATCTTGCATAATTTTTCCATTGCATTAGTTAATGTCAAATTATCTTTTGCAAAACAGAATCGAATCAATCTATGATCTGCATTGTCTGCATTAAAAACCGAAAGAGGAATTGCAGCCACACCGAAATCGGTAATTAAACGTTTAGTAAAATCGATGTCTGACTCATTTGAAATAATAGCATAAGAAGCCAATTGAAAATAAGTTCCTTCACAATCCAATAATTTGAATCTACTATTTACTAAACCATTTCTGAAAAAATCTCGTTTTTCTTGATAAAATTCTCCCAATTTTGAAGTATCAACTTTTGGTAAATAATCTGCTAAAACTGATTGCGCGACACTGTTTACACAAAAAACTAAAAACTGATGAACTTTTTTGATTTCTAGCATTATTTCTTCTGGTGCAACTAAGTAGCCAATTTTCCATCCCGTGATATGAAAAGTCTTTCCAAAAGAAGATACAACTATTGAACGTTCGTGCAAAATTGTGCGTTCATGAGCCGAAATGTGTTTGTTTTCAAACGTAATGTATTCATAAACTTCATCGGAAAGCACCAATAAATTCGGATATTTTTGAACCAAGGTTTCCAACTCAACAACATCACTTTCAGTCCAAATCTTACCACTTGGATTGTGCGGATTATTGGTAATTATCAATCTAGTTTTCGCATTTACAGTATCATTAATCAGCTGCCAATCTGGTAGAAAATTTGAATCCAAAGGAATACGTTTCGGAATTCCATCAGCCAATAAAATTGGGGATTCATAACAATCATAACTTGGGTCCAAAATTACAACTTCATCACCTGAATGGACTAAAGCTTGAATTGTAGTAAAAATAGCTTGTGTCGCACCTGCCGTAACCAAAATTTCTTTTTCAGGAGAAACGTTTCTGTTATATGACTTTTGAATTAATTCGGAGATGTTCTGTAACAAAAGCGGATTACCAGCCATCGGATTGTATTGATGGATATTTTCTGAGACTTTTAATTTTAAAATATCTATCAACAAAGAATCTACAGGGAAGTTTGGAAAACCTTGAGATAAATTTATTGCATTATGTTCTAATGCCATTTTGGACATTACAGTAAAAATCGTAGTTCCAACAAGTGGTAATTTAGATGTCAATTTCATAGGTCAAAAATAATGAATCATTAAAAACGTTAGCAAAAAAAAAGAGGCTACCAAAACGATAGCCTCTTTCAAATTAATTTTAAAACTTATTGAACAATAACTCTAACAGTTCTTTGCTCTAATCCGTTTTTCAATTTGATGAAGTAAACACCTGTCACTACTTTCGTTAAATTCAAGTTGTAAACTCCGTTACCATGAATCAATTGACCAAACTCGGCTACAATTCTACCATTCATATCTTCAACTGAAACATTATAATTTGCAGTTGTTCCATTGATAGCTATGTTCATATTTCCAGTTGTTGGATTTGGATAAACATTCAGGCTTAAATCTCCATTTTCGTCCAATCCAATATAATCAACAACAACACAAGTTGAAGTTTTCGAACAGTTTGACGCGTTTGTTACAATTACTGCATAAGATCCGTTTTCAGTTGCAGTATATGTTTGTTGCGTAGCACCTGCGATTGGTGTGTTTGTTGCACAATCAATCCATTGATAAGATGTACCTGTTGACGAGGTTAAAACTCCACTTCCATTGTCTGTAGCTGTTGCTGTTGGTAATGGATTAATTGTCAAGTTTAATGTCAATACTGAATCACATCCATTCACGTTCGTTAACGTTTGTGTATATGTACCAGATGCGGTGTAAGTTTGACCATTTGTCCAAGTGAATGATCCACATGTTGTAGCTGTTGAAGTTGAACCATTGTTTCCAATCGTCAAGATTAACGTTGCAGTAGAATCACAACCAATAGCATTCTGTGTATTGTAAACATAAGTTCCACTTGCTGTATATGTTTGACCATTCCAAGTATAAGGAGTACAAGACAAATATGTAGTTGAACTTGAACTGCTATTGTTTATTGTCAAATTAAGTGTAACAACTGAATCACAACCATAGATATTTTGGTAGGTAAATTGATACTGACCTGAAGTTGTATAAGTTGTACCATTCCAACTGTAAGAATCACATTGTGTGACATTTACTGTATTCGTCTGTGGTACACCAATTGTCAAGTTCAAAGTAATTGTCGAATCACAACCTACAGCATTTTGAATTGTTTGCGTATAAGTACCAGAAGCTGTATATGTTTGACCATTCAACACGTATGACTGACAAGCTAAAACATTCAAAGTAGAGGTTGTTGGTTGTGTAATTGTCAAAATTAACGTTGCTGTTGAATCACAATTCACTGCATTTTGGGTAGTGTAAGTGTATGTTCCGGAAGTCGTGTATGTTTGACCATTCCATGCGTAAGACGAACACTGTGTTAGCGTAGTTGACGATGTTGAAGGTTGGTTAACCGTTACGGTAAAGTTTTCTTGCGCGACACATGAACCAGCCTGTGCATAAACATAAACTGTTTGTGATGTTGTTATTGCACCAGTCAATAAGAAACCTGTTCCATTTGGTTGAGTAAAATAACTTGATTGTAAATCGGCATTATTTGAAGGTGTAACTTCAGTAATTGAAGGTAATGTGTAAGAACTACAAACTACTTGAGCTCCAGAGTTGTTTAACGAAATTGGCGCACAAAGAGTTGAGAAGTTTTCTGCTGTAGACCAAATACTAACATCTCCATTACCACAATTTGCTCTTAAATAAACAGAGTAAGAAGTGTTTGGAATCAAACCTGTTAATGTATAAGAAGCATTTGTGCCATTTAATGTTGGAGTGACACTAGAAACCAATGTACCTGTTCCAGGTGTAAATCCTGTTGGTCCATATTCAACATCAAAAGTTGAAGCTGTTGAACAACCTAATGCCCACGTTAATGGAATTGAAGTCGTTGTAGCTGTACCAATAGTTAATATTCCTGGAGAAGGGCAAGTTGGAGGTGGTAGAATGTTTACTAAATAATCTTCTGTTTCACCATAAGCATAAGTAGCACAAGGATCTATATTAACACCATCTTGTAACCAAGCCATTCTTACACGCATTCTGTGAATACCTGTTGGAGGTGTACATGCTAATGAAATTGTAAATGAAGACGAATCATTAACTTGACCAGGCGTGTAACCGTTACCTATAGTTGTCGGAGTAGCACCAATTCTTTCAGATATATCAAATGCACCATCATCATTATAGTCAATCCATGCAGCAACACCTTCATCGCCCCATTCACCTGTTGATACATTTACAATGTAAGTTGATGACGGCAATAAATTAGCTGTGTAATTAGGTTGACCTGTATAGAAAACATAAGAAGGAGTACCTGCTACAAATCCAGAGTTGTTAATTAAAGTTGTACCAACGATTTCAACATTAGATATCAAATCTCCTGCAGTTGTTCCTGTAGTATAAGTTGGTGTACAATAACAATTTTGATAAGATGACATAGGTACTGATACAGGAGCTGTTGTAATTGGTGTTCCACCACATGATACTATCTTTAATTGATAGATTGAAGCAACACTTTGTGAAGTTGTATAAGTTATTGTTGTTGCACCTGGAATGTCAAAGAATGCTTGACCATTGTCAGTTGAAACTTGCCATTGGAAAGTTAACCCATCAGTTATGCCAGTATAGTTTGTACTTACATCAAATGCTATTCCATTACAAATTGTAGGAACAGATGAAGTTGCTGTAATACCTGCTGGAGCAACTGTTCCAAGAACTGAGATAGTTACCTGAGCTGAACCAACTGCATTTGAACAACCAGTTGTTTGGTTTGTGTAAGAAATATTATAAATAGTTGTTTCAGAAGGACTAACAGCTTGTGTGAATATATTAGTTCCACTTGCTATTTGAGTTGTTCCACCTGTATTTGTCTGCGTCCAAACAGTTGTGTAGTTTGATGGAGGTGTAAATCTCCATGCTTCAGGTGTAGTAACCGTCCAAGTACCCGCTCTTCCTGGTGCTACTGCTCCTACAGTTTGAGTTGCATCTTGCAGACCGATAATTGCATTGTTTGTGAATGTTTTCTCTGTTAAATGTACTTCAACTTGTCCTAAAGTTTCATACAGTTTACATTGTACAGTAGCATTGGGATTTGAAGACCATCCTCTAACATCTTTATATTCAATTACAAAAACTCTGTTTGGTGCATAACCTTCAGTCCAGTACTTAATAGAACCAGTTGTTGAATTTGCCATTTGCATGTCAGCAGCTAAAAGTGCTATGATATTTCCTGGATTTCCTGTATTAGGGAAATATGGAGGACCTTGGAAAGTAAACTGTCCGAGCTGACCTGCAGCTGTACCGTAACCAGGAACAGTTCCAAACATTAATAGTCCATTTGTTCCTGCAGCTATAGTATTGAATGAATTTCCGAAATAATTGAAGTTAAATCCAATTGGTATTCCACCCCATCCACCATCGTCCATGGAACCACCTGACAAAGGCGTTACGGCAATACCATTATTCATAATCACACCTGCATTAGCTGGTGCTGTTGAAGGTGCATAAGTTGTTGAAGTAACTGTGAAATTTCCTGCACTTAATCCTGTATTAATGTTAGCATTTGTTCCTGGACAAACACCATTAACATCAGTCGTTAAATTTGCAGCTGGTAATGGATAAACACCTACACTTACAAATCCTTGAGCAGCACATCCACTTGAGGCTTCGAAACCATCAACTCTTATGGCACTTGTGTTTGTAATTGTTGCATCAGCTGAATTACCAGTAACATTTGAAATGGTAGCTCCATTAAGTCCTGTAAACGTGTAAGTATAGGTTGCTGTTGAAGAAGCCGTAATTACTGTAGTTCCACCTGTTCCACAGAAATTAGCAATCGATGCTGATGCAGTTATTGGTGCTGGTGCAGTAAAAGTTATTGCTAAAGGTGCTGAAGTAGCAACACATCCATTCGCGTCAGTACCTGTTACAGTTACTGATGAATTTGAAGTAGCAGTATAGGTTACCGAAGTTCCTGTTGTTGCACTTAAACTTGATGCAGGAGACCAAACATAGGTTGATGCTCCAGAAGCTGTTAAAGTTTGTGTACCACAGAAAGCACCGCCATTAGGAGCTGTAATAACTACAGTTGGTGGAGCTAGCACTTGTAATGTAAGAACATTTGAAGTTGCTGTTTGACTTGAAACCAAACAAGTTGTTGAATATCTGAAATAGTATGTTCCAGCTGTCATGTTTCCTGTTTGGAAAGTTGGCAAGTTAGCTCCAACTATTGGAGTCCAGTTGATATTATTTGTAGACATTTCCCAATTGTTTGACAATTGTAAAACACCAGTTGTGAAACCACTCGTTGTTAATAATGCGCCTGTACCGTCGCAAATAGTTGAAGCGCCAACAAAACTAGCAACAGCAGTATTTGGAGTTCCAGAACATGGTGGCTCTAAAGTAGTTGCAATTGTTGGCGTAATTGACCACGTACTTGTAACATTACTTCCACAATTTGCTCGTACATAAATATCATAAGTAGTTAATGGGTTTAATCCTGTTAATGTATATGTAGCAGTACCTAAAGTAATTGTTGCTGCTTGATTTAACACTTGAGTTCCTGAGCCTATTGTAAATCCTACAGGACCATATTCAAAATCAAAGTTTGTAGCATTTGAACATCCTAATGGGAAAGACAAATCTGCGGAGTATGAACCTGTTGTAACAGTACTTATTGCTCCAACAGTAGGACATGCTGGTGCTGGTGCTATTGTGATTAGATAATCTTCAACTTCACCATAAAAGTTATCAGTACAAGGAGTAACATTAATACCATCAATTGCAAACATTGCTCTTACTCGCAATCTATGTTGACCTGCCGGAGGAGTACAACTTAAGTTTATTGGGAAAGTAGCTGAAGAGCCTAAAACTCCAACAGTTCCTGAACCAGTAACTTGTCCATTTGAATAACCGATTCTTTCAGTTGCATTATCAAATATTCCGTCATCGTTGTAATCAATCCATGCTGCATAACCTTCAGAATATTGACCAGCATAGACAGTACAGTTGTAATTTGATGCCGCTTGTAATGTTGTAGTTAAAGCAGAAGATGAAGTATAATCTGAATATCCATTAGATGATGGACATCCAGTTCCTGAATTGTTGTCAAGTGTATTCAAAATAACTCGTGCTATAACATCACCGTCTGTACATCCACTGCTGATTGTTGGTACACAATAACAGTTGAAGTATGGAGATAAAGCAACAGTTGCATTTGAAGAATAACTTGGTGTTCCTCCACATGCTACAATTTTTAATCTATAAACAGAAGCTACAGTTTGAGTTGCAGAATATGTCAAAGAAGTAGCACCTAAAATATCTGTAAAATCCAGACCATTATTTGTTGAAACTTGCCATTGATACGTTAAACCATCAGAGCTTCCTGTGTAGTCAGTCGATAATGAGAAAGAAATTCCACTACAAGTTGTGCTTACTGATGAACTCGCAACCACACCAGATGGTGCCACGTTACCAAGTACACTCATTACAACTTGTGCTGAATTTGGAGCATTCGTACATCCTGTCGTTTGATTTGTATATGAAATCGAATAAGTTGTAGTAATGGAAGGTGAAACAGCTTGAGAAAAAATATTTGTTCCTGTTGCCAATTGTGTGGTTCCATTTACATCAGTTGCCGACCAAGTCGTTGAATAATTGGATGGAGGTGAGAATCTCCAAGCCTGTGGGGACGTAATTTCAGCCGATTGCCCATTCCAATAATTAACGGCATTTGTTGTACAATTAGGAGCTGTTGCACCAATAGTTTGAGTTCCGTCTTGTAATCCTATGTATTTGTTTATATTTAGATTAGCCTGAGCGGAAGGGGTAGTTAAATTTGGAACATTCGTCCCATTCGTTGCAGAAACCACCCTAATATCAATATTACCTAAGGTTTCATAAAAAACTGCCTCTGCATTGTTAAAACCGCTAATTGGTGATACGGAAACAACACCTGACCAAACAGGTACATTTTCATATTGAACTATGAATCGTCTATTTGGAGCATATCCTTCTACCCAGTATCTTAACGTTCCAAAACTAGCTGGTGTTCCAAAACGCATATCACGGGCACAAACAGCAATTGTATTTGCAGGGTTTACGGCATTAGGAAACCCTCCTGTAAAAATATACTGAGTTCCATCGAAAGATGCATATGGCCCAAAATTAACAACTCCATTCGTTCCAATATTCAGTGTGTTTTGGGTTGATCCAAAGAAATTAAAATCGAACCCCATTGGGATTGGCCCAAATTTACCATCATCAAGGCTATTAGACCAAGAAACTCCTGAAGGAAGTGTTTGAGCTACCCCGTTTAAAATTAAAGTTGTAGCATTTGCTGGCGGAGTACTTAAAGCTGTCGGAGCAGCTAAACATGAAGAAGCGAAATTACCTGCACTTAAACCAGAATTAATAGTTGCAGCGGTACCTGGACAAACACCATTAGCTGTCGTTGTAACTGTTGCTGCTGGTAATGGATAAACTCCTATTGAAATAAAAGTGTTACACGTTAACCCATTAGTAAAACTAATTGTAGCTTGAAAATCACTAGTTTCTGATGCTGTGTAACTAGCTGAATTTCCACTTCCATTTATTGTTGCTGTTGATGTTAAAGAAGACCAAGTAACACTATTTGTTGCGCTAGAAGGAACAATATTTATAGTTCCTGAACCACCCGTTCCACAGAAATTAGCAGGTGAAGAAGAAACTGTAGCGCCATTCACGCTAACAGCTATTTCGTTTGAAAGACTTGTCAAAGTTGAATTTGAACAAGTTGTTTCTAAAACATAGTAATAAGTGCCGGGTGTTTGAAAACTACTTGTTGTATATGAAGAGCCATTTGTAGCTCCTGTAATGTTTGTGTATGGTCCTCCTGCTGTTTGAGAAACTTTCCATTGATAGGTCAAACCAGTTATTCCATTAGGAGCAATTCCCGTACTTGTGAAAGTAGAAGCTAAATTAGAACATGTGTTGGTAGCAGAAGTTGAAATTGTTGGCGTGTTTGGATTTCCAGCACATGGTTCTGTTAAAGTAGTAAACGTACCTGCTGCAATATACCCACTCCCAGAACCAGCTTGATTGGGAATTTGAGAATAAATAGGAGCATTTGTTCCGTTAGAAGACTGAACTCTTATTTGATATGTGGTTGCTACATTTAATCCTGTCAAGGCAACAGTAGTTCCAGTCACAGGATTTCCTGACCAATTTGTCCAAGAACAAGCTCCTAGAGCTCTATATTGTACATTGTATTGAGTTGCTCCTGTCGGCGCAGTCCACGACAAAGTTGCACCAGTTGAAGTTATAGCAGAAGCTGCTGAAAAAGTAGTTACGCGGTCAACGCTGTTTTGAGGTGTCCATGTATAGGTTAAACCTGAAGTTGGAGCAACACTTGAATTTGCTGTGTTAAAATATACAGAGCTGTTACCAGCAACTCCTGTAACTACATTTGACCAATTACATGTAGTTGGAGAACCTGTAACATTTAATAATAGATTATTTACGTTATCCGGATAGGAGGTGGTCGTTCGCATACCAATTTGAGGATTTGTTGTGCTCGACCCTGGTGTCATTGTACCATAAACATAAGACACTGTTCCTGTGACTGTATTCAAACGAATTTGAAAATTTAATACATCATTTACACTTGTATTTTTACGCGAATAATTCTCCCACTGAAAAACGTGTTCGTTTCCAATAGTTTGATATAAAAAGGTAGTTCCTGCTACGCTTACCAAATCTTGTGCAAATGGCGCTAAAACAGCGGCTGCGTTCGTTATAGAAGTTGAAAGTGAGTTGTATGTTGTAGTACTTGTTGGAGCTGTTGTTGTGTACAAACTCAATCGACCATTTGAACTGGCTTGGAAGTTTGTAAAAGTTGAACCAGCAAATGGAAATCCAGTTAAACCAGTAATGTTACCAAAAACATCATCTCCAACAACTGCCGCAACAGAAGTTGCACCGCTAGCAGTTGATATTGGCGTATAAGTACCATTGCTGATTGACAATGCATACCTTGATGGCACTTGCGCATTCGCAGAAAACCAAGTTCCTGTCAAAAGCAATAAACTAAAGAGCTTAGCAAAGATTTTTAGTTTAGGTGTGTAATAATTTTTCATAAGCGTATGTTTACTATTTTTGACAAAATTAAATTAAATTATAATAGAAATAACAAATTGTTAAGAATACACTAACCCTTTTAACATAAATATGAACCATTCACTAATAAATAAAACCGCTCTTGTCTGCGGAAGCACACAAGGCATAGGCAAAGCTACAGCACTAAAATTGGCTAAAATGGGGGCGAATTTAGTTTTAATAGCGCGTGATGAAAAAAAATTGAAAAATACCATTTCAGAATTAGACAATTCACAAGGTCAAAAACACAGCTATTTAGTTGCCGATTTTTCTCAACCAAATGAATTAAAAACTATTATTTCAGATTTTGTTGACTCTGGCAATAAAATTAACATCCTGATTAATAATACAGGTGGACCAAAAGGTGGACCAATCATTGATGCGGCGCCAGAAGAATTCATTAACACATTTAATCAACATTTGATTTGTAACCATATTTTAGTACAAGCTCTTTATAAAGGAATGATTGAATCAGGTTACGGTCGAATTATCAATGTGATTTCAACTTCTGTGAAACAACCTTTACCAGGATTAGGTGTTTCAAATACGATTCGTGGGGCCGTTGCGAGTTGGAGTAAAACCTTGGCAAATGAACTTGGTCAATATGGAATTACAGTAAACAATGTACTTCCTGGTGCAACAAATACCATTCGTTTACAAAGTATTGCAGAAGTGAAATCTGAAAAAACTGGCGAATCAGTAAATGCTATTTTTGATGAAATGGCAATGGAGTCTCCAATGAAACGCATTGCACAACCTGAAGAAATTGCTGCAGCTATTGCTTTTTTAGCATCACCAGAAGCGTCTTATATAAATGGTATAAATGTTCCTGTGGATGGTGGAAGAACAAAATCTTTATAGAATTACAATTCTTTCTGCTTGTTGAGTATTCTAAATCGATAGGCTATAATTGTTGGAAAACCTATAATTAAACAAGCTGCAAAAGCATAGCCATCGGGGAGTAAATAAAATTCTTTGATATCAGCCATATCTTTTGAAGTATAACCTATTCCAATAAAGTAAGACAAACTTAAATGCGCTTGCTCAATAATGGTTTGTTTTCCAGAAACCATGACAACTTCACCGTTGAATAAATTGATGGGAAACAAAAAAAGTGGTGCTGCAATTA
>RFNX01000194.1 GCA_009926905.1 Flavobacteriales bacterium | reverse complement strand
TTTGAATACGGAGCATTGGACAATACTTTATTGTTAGGGAATAACAACCCTGCTGCCTTTGGTTTGACAGGTGATTTTAATTTTTCTTACAAAAACGACGACAACGGTCCTTGGAATTTAGCTGTGAATAGTGTGTTTTTTGACCACGATTACATTTGTCCACAAGATGTTCCAACATCCGTTGAAATTAAATGGCAAGGTTATGAAAACGATGCGCCAATCGTTAACTGGGATTTACTAGGTACCTTATCTGATGATAGAACAGGAGTACAACTTCAGGCTGTACCAGTTCCAGGTTCAACAGGTACAACAGGTGTTCTAACCTACACTGCAACCGGTGGTGGACAATCTTACACTATTACATTTGAAGTGATTCGTACAGATCTGAACATTCCAATCATGGTTGATAATATTTGTTCCGCGTTGAATATACCTGCTGATGATGCCGTTCATGCTTATGCCTATTGTGGAAATTATACCATTGAAACTGGAGAACCTATTTTCCAAAGTATTGGTGATGCCGGTCACGGATCTGCATGGTTTTATTTTACCTTACCTTCAACTTCAAGCGGCAACATTCGTATCGATACTGATTTATCTCAAACAGCCTTCGGGACTGAAATTGCTTTGTATCATGCTGCTGATGGATTTGGTTGTATTCAAGGAACGAATACATTTAGTAACCTTCAAATCAAAAATAAATTCAATTACTTATCAGAGCATAGTTACGCCGATGATGATATTCCTGTTATTGCTCCAGAAGGTAAAGCGACTGGAAATTGGAACGGAGGTTTAATCAGCGAAGGAGAACCATTGATTCCTGGAGAAACGTATTACATACAAGTTAACTCTGACATCGCAGACCAAAAAGGTTCGATGGGTTTTAGAATTACCGATTTGGGTGGAACACCAACTAGTTTCAATGACATTCCTTGTACATCGCCAACTTTAGCTTCAATTGTTCCAGAAACAACTGTTACTTCGGAAAACACAAATGCCAATTCACCAACAATTACTATGAGTTATGCGAATGCGTCAGATAGAGAAGCTGGTGCACCTTTTGCTGGAACGGATGCGGCGGATTATGTTGCTTATTTATACACTCCACCTGTTGGAACATCAAACTCAATTGATGAAAATGTTTGGTTCAACTTTAAGGCGCCAAACAGCGGAAGAGTTTATTTAGAAGGCGAAATAGCTAGTTTTGTGGGTATTAGTGAGGCAGAAGATATTGCCATTTATGCACTAGATGAACGTTTTGCACCAGGTCAACCAACTGATTTATTTTGTTCAAATTTAACTGAAATTGCAGCTGCTAGTGGTAGTGTTTCAGGATCTAGCAGAACTGCAAAAATAAATGCAACATGTTTAGAACCGGGTTATACTTATTATGGAATGCTAGACCCACAAAGCGTTTCAACGACTTCTTCTGGTAAAGTTTGGATTTACGACCCAAGTGTGAGCGACCCAACTTTTAATCCTCCAGGAAATGACATTCTTTGTCTAGCAATCCAAGATACATTGTTTGAAGTTCCAGTTATTTTAGCAGGCACAAACCCTACTTTTCAAGCTGTAGCAGGAACAAATAGATATGCTTGTAGAGAATATTTAGCTGGAGAACCGGCAATTGTTGCTGATCCAACACTTAGAGCTGATCAAACAGTTTGGCATTATTTTACTGCACCGCCTACTGGAGCAGTTGAAATGAGCATTCGTGCTTATGTTGGTTTAGATACTTTACGTTACAACGTTTTTGAATTGTTAAACGGAATCGATTGTTACGGTGGTTTACAGCCTGCAACTTACACAAACGATGGAACGCAAGCTACAAGTATCATTACTCCAATCATTTCTGGAACAGCAGGTTACACTGGTTCGCAAACTTCAGCTTGTTGTTTGGTTCCTGGAAAAATTTATGCGATTCAAATTGATGGTGGTTCACAAGGAGACGAAGGTCAATACATTATTGAATACATTCGAGAAGTGGCAAGCGATGCAGGTGATGTTTATGCAACATTAGCGAACGGAGATACTATTAAAGTAACGCAACCAGATACTGCGTTTGTATGCTTTGGCGACACAATTGCTCCAGGTATCTTATTAAACGGTATTGGTCAATCAACTGCTGATATTCCCTCTTGCTTGACGGCAGGATATATTCTTCACCAAAACGCATTTATTCCAACGAATTTATCATCCATAACATTTATCGATTCCGTACAAACTATTGACGGAACTTTTGCAAATACAGGAAACGGAAGTGGAACTTTTGGAAATCCTTCTTATAATCAAATTTATTATTTGTCCCCAGCCGGTGATTTACCTGCGACTTGGGGCGATTTTGATTGTATCAGCTCAACTGTTGAACCTGGAATTCCAGTTGTGTTCTTACAACCTTTAAATGCAATTATAACCTATAACAACAACAACTGTACAGCATCTTTCTCTGCAACAGGTGGTTATAGTTCATATAGCAATCTACCTTATAATTACACGATTACAGATCCAAATGGAAACGTTGCATTTACTGGAAATTTAACGCCAGGAGTAGTCGCAACCTACCTTGGAGGAATCGCAGGTGTTTATACATTGACTATTAATGATGGCACATGTCCTCGTACTTATACTTTTGATGCGAGCAATTGTAACAATCCTTGTGTTCCAGTTGCAGTAACGGTTTCAAAATCCATTTGTCCGGGATCAAGTATTTTCTTAGGTGGACAATTACAAACGACTGCAGGAACTTATGTGGATGTATTTATTACTTCTGAAGGTTGCGATAGTACAGTTACAACTAACTTATCAATTACACCTATAATCACTTCGACCGTTCAATTCTCCATTTGTAACGGTGCCTCAGTTCAAGTTGGAACAAGTACCTACAATGCACAAGGAGTTTATGTCGATACTTTACAATCAGTGGCGGGATGCGATAGTGTTGTAACTTCTGTAGTCTTTATGTTGCCATACCCGATTGCAACCAAACAAGCTTCAATTTGTGAAGGAGAAGAGTACATTTTCGGTGGACAATCTTTGACAGTTGAAGGCGTTTATCAAGACACTGTTTACACTGCTGGAAGTTGCGATTCGGTTATCAATTTGGTTTTAACCGTTACCAAATGTGATTTTATCATTAGCAACGTGATTACTCCAAATGGCGATGGTCAAAACGACACATGGAAAGTCAGCGATCCAACTTACATTTCAGGATGTACAGTGAAAGTTTACAACCGTTGGGGTCAGCCAGTTTTCGAAACCAAAGACTACAACAACGAATGGGATGGAACGAAAAATGGTGAGGATTTACCTGATGGCGTTTATTTCTACTCGATTAAATGCGACGAGAATGAATTTACTGGTTCAATTAACCTTTTAAGATTTAAGAAATAATTAAACAACATTTAAAAGATTAAGAAAACCTTAAAAAAAACGAACATGAAAAATCTCATTATAATTTCATTTGTACTTGTTTCAGTCGCAGTTTTCGGACAGCAAGTACCACAAAGCAACGTTTACGGATTCAATAAATACTCATTCAATCCAGCGTATGCAGGAGCGAGTGGTTGTACAGAAATTAATTTTTCTCACTTAAATCAATGGGTGAAGATTGACGGTGCACCACTAACAAGTATGTTGAGCGCCAATACAAGAATTGGAAAATCACTTGGAGTTGGAGGACAAATTTTAATTGATAAAATCGGAATGTTACGCCAAGTTTCTGGTTTAGGAAGTGTTTCTTACGGTTATACGTTCGCAAAAGAACACATCGTAAGAGCTGGACTCTCTTTAGGATACAATCAATACCGTTTGGATCCTTCTACAGCAATTGTTTTAGATCCTTTGGACCCAATTGTGAACGGAGGAACGCAATCTGCAGGAACTGTTAACACTGAATTAGGCGTGACTTACAATTGGAGGAATCTTGAAATTGGCTTGGCAACAAAACAATTGATTCAAGCTTATTCTAACTTCGGTTACGCAGGATTGAATGGATATGGTTTAAGACGTCACTCTAATATTTATGCGGCTTATAACGTAAACATCAACACGAATTGGTCGGTGAAACCTTCTGTTTTCGCAAAAGGAACGAACAACGGTTACCAAATGGACATCAATGCTGATGCGGTTTATAAAAACTTCATTTTTGGAGGTTTAGGATATAGAACGAAAGTTGGTTTAGTGGCGCGAGTTGGAATCAATATTCAAAAATTATTCTTCGTTGGATACGCCTACGAAACACCGATGAGTAATATTGCTGGATATAGTGCCGGTTCACATGAGGTGATCATTGGTTTAAAGTTCTGCAAGAAAGAAAAAACGCAACCTGAACAAGTGAAATTGGACAAAAAAGACAGTCTTGAAATTGCCAAAATTGAACCGCAAATTGATACTGTTTACATCGAACGTGTTGACACAGTTTACATTGAAAAAACAATTGTTGAAAAAGTAAAAGAAGATGTAGCACCAATTAAACGTGAAACGTTATTGGATAAAATCATTTTCTTCGAATTTGACAAAGCAATCGTTCAAAAAGAATCGATGGGTGAATTGGAATCGTTGATTAACATCATGAATGCACGACCAAACGTGAAAATTCAATTGGAAGGTCACACAGATGCGAAAGGTCAAGAAACATACAACGTTAACTTGTCTAAAAATCGTGTGAATGCTGTGAAAGACTTCTTGATTGCCAACGGCGTAGAAGAAAGCAGAATCATCACGAATTTCTTTGGTGAAACGAAACCTAAAATGGAAAACGAAACTGCTCAAGGACGTCATTACAACCGACGCGTTGAAATTCATTTCTTAGGCGAATAATTGTATTTTAAAATAGCCAAAGCCCTTCTTCAAAACTTGAGGAAGGGTTTTTGTTTTACATACTTGCCTAGTCCTTAAGGGACGAAATTCTATAAAGATGGGCGAAGTCCATCTGAAACTATGCAGTATGCAGATCTAGTCCTGAAAAGTCTAAATCTCTATAAAAATTGGCGAAGTCCATCTGAACTAAGCAGTACCCTGATAAAGTCCTGAAAGGACGAAATAATAATCCCCAAAAACTCAAGCTTTTAAAAATCACGATGAATCCAATGCGGATCGTTATGATTATCTTCGATTTCATCTTTCACTTTCTTTATAGATTGCGCGAGAATGAATAAATCCTCAGTAGAATAGGTGCGCAACCACACCCAACTTTCGTCGTGATAATCAATCGCTCTTGCAATGTGATAAAGCGTTTCGAACTTATGAAACAACAACCAATTTGCCGCGTTGTCATTACTTTCAGCAGCGTGAATCATAGCCATGAGATGTGCATATCCATTTTCAATCAACCAATCGCGCGCATTGTCTTTTAAGTGAATTGCAAAAATCGCGATGTACAATTCTTTGTAACCGTTATCGCGCAACCAATCTTGTAAAGTTAAATCGCCATCAATCGCTTTCGCCCATGCCAAAATAACCATCGCTGAATAATTCATCGGCTTCAAGGGCACAATATCAAAATTGTCTGAATTCTTTGCAATTTCAGATTTCACTTTTTTCTTAAATGGATTCCAACTCATCGTTTACTTTTTAGAAAAACCAACTTGCTACAAAAATAGAAGTTATCACACAAATCAAATCCACCAATAACATCGTCCCTAAAGTGTAACGTGTATTCTTGATATTGACAGATCCGAAATAAACTGCAATGACATAGAAAGTCGTTTCGGCACTGCTTTGGAAAATACAACTTAATCTTCCTGTAAATGAATCTGGTCCAAAATTTCGCATCGAATCAATCATAAAACCTCGTGCGCCACCTGAACTAAAAGGTCGCAACATTGCAACAGGTAAAGCATCGGTAATGTCTTTTGAAACGCCTAAATTTGAAAAAACATATGAAATTCCATTGCTGATAATTTCAAATAAACCCGAATTTCTGAAAAGCGAAATAGCAGCTAACATCCCCAAAATATAAGGAAAAATTGTGATTCCTGTTTTCAATCCATTTTGTGCACCTGAAACGAAAGAGTCAAAAATAGTTGAATCCAAAACGCTAAATTTCTTCTCGTTTACAAAAGAGAAAATCAAGGTAAAACCAATGATTCCGACCAACAACAAACCTGAAAAGTTATTCGTAAAATAGTTTTTCTCAATTAAATTCAAGTGATTGATGTATAATAAAAGTCCGATGATTGCTGATAAAATCGTAATCAATGCAACGACCAACGAAGCACTTTTGAAATTCACTTTTTGACGAATTCCTACGATTAAAAACGCAGCAATTGTTCCAACAAATGAAGTGATGATACACGGCAACATCACGTCAGCAGGATTTGCAGCATTTTCAGCAGCACGGTAACCAATAATCGAAGTTGGAATCAAAGATAGTCCAGCGGCATGTAAGCACATAAACATGATTTGCGCATCGCTCGCTTTGTCTTTTTCAGGATTGATTTCTTGTAAACTTTGCATCGCTTTCAATCCAAAAGGTGTTGCGGCAGAATCCAAACCTAAAAAGTTAGCAGCAAAATTCAAGGTCATGTACGAAATGGATTCGTGATTCTTTGGTACACTTGGAAAAACTTTGGTAAACATGGGACTCAAACGTTTCGCCAATTTCTCTGCAGCACCAGAATCAATCAATAATTGCATGATTCCACAAAAAAATGCCAAGTAAGCAACCAAGGGCAAAATCAAGTCTATCAAACTGTTTTTGCAGGTTGGCAGTAAACCATCTGACTTTTGTAAACCCGAGTACACTTTAACTGTTTTGTTCATGAAAACATAAGTCGTATCAGCATCTTTCAGATTTACATTCACAACATAAGTCGCTTCAGGACTGGCTTTCAAAGAATCTTGAATCGTTTTTGGCAATTGATTTATAAATTTTTCACTGACCAAAATCGGAGCATCTTTTTCTCCATTCAACACATAATCAATCGAATATTGATTCGAAGAAAAAAGACTCACCACCAAAAAAAAGATCGATGAAATGAATATTACAAGCCAAAACCTACTTAGTATCATTCAACGAATTTCGCTTTAATTTCAATGCTTCCCTCTTTCAGGCAAAAAATGTATTAACATACGTTATTGAATTACCTTAAAAAATTCGAAAATATAGGTCATCCCAAACAATGTACTTACTTTCGTATTTTAAAAAATAAAAACATGTCACATAATCATCCAATTATAGCCGATTTAAACTGGCGTTATGCCACTAAAAAATTTAATCCAGAATTAAAAATTTCAGCTGAAAACATTGAAATCATCAAAGAATCTTTGCGTTTGACTCCTTCTAGTTTTGGTTTACAACCCTTGAAATTCTTATTCATTGAAACTCCTGAATTACGTGAAAAGCTTAAAGAAAAAGCATTCCATCAAACACAAATCATAGACGCTTCTCATTTAATAGTTCTTTGTGTAAACAAAAAAATAGATTACAATTATGTTGACCAACATATTGAAAACACTGCTACAACTAGAGGACATGAAGTTAGTTCTCTTTTAGGATTTAGCAATCATGTGAAAAATTTTATCGATAATCGTGATGCAGAAATTATTAGTACTTGGAATTCAAATCAAGCATACATTGCTTTGGGTCAACTTCTACATACTTGTGCTAATTTACGAATCGATGCAACCCCTATGGAAGGCTTTGACCCTGATGCTTTTGATGAAATTTTAGATTTAAGAAAAGACAACTTACAATCCGTTTTGGTTTGCCCAATTGGTTACCGTGCAGAAGATGATAAGTATGGGCAATTGAAAAAAGTCAGAAAATCCCTCGAAGATTTATTTGAAACGAGATAAGATTAAATTCACAAACGTGAAATGGAGTTCAGTTTTGGGCTCCATTTTTTTGTTTTAGAATGTTTGCATTGGCTTAGAAAATAATTCCTAAATTAGATTAACTATTTATTTCCTTATTAAG
>RFNX01000282.1 GCA_009926905.1 Flavobacteriales bacterium | reverse complement strand
ACGCAACGCTGCGGAAATTTGCCTTGGCGCAATGGTGACAGTTACGATTGTACGTGTGACTTCCGACCTTTCTTATGCGAAATGTTTCTTAAGTATTTTTGCTGGACCAGAGAAAGAAAAAGTGTTGGCTAACATTCTTGTCAACAAAAAAAAAATCCGTGGAGAAGTGGGCAAACGCCTTAAAAATATGCGTATGATTCCAGAATTGACTTTCCATATTGACGACTCAATGGACTACGCAATGAAAATCAACGAATTACTAAAAAAGTAAGCGATTAACGTTCCTTTTTACATAGCGCTGAAATACATCCGTTCGGGTAAGAAAAAAAACATCATTACCCTCATTTCGCGCATTTCAACGATTGGTGTTTTTGTCATCACAGCTGCGTTGGTAATTGTACTTTCTGCTTTCAATGGCATTGAAAAAATGATTGAAACGATTTATAGTGAATTCGATTCGGACATCACGATTGTTGCCACCAAACGCAAAACGTTCGACGAGCGAGAAATCAATTGGAAAGGACTTCAAAAAATAGTCGAAATTAAAACCGTTTCAAAAGCCATCGAAGAGATTGTCGTTTTGCGCCACGAAAAAAAATGGGTGAATGCCACATTAATTGGTGTTGAGAAAAATTATTTGGAAAGCATCCAATTCGACAAACACCTTTGGGCGGGAACTGCCTTTTTGAAGAAACGAAACGGGCGAAAATTTTGGAATCATCGGTGTTGATTTGTTGAGTAAACTCGAAGCGAAAATTGGCAACAAAGACGATTTTGAGCAAATTGTCGTTTATGCGCCAAAGCGCAATATGAAAGTGCGTTTGGGAAAAAATCCATTTTACACCGAGCCGATTTTGCTGTCTGCAGCAATGAATTATAACCGTGAAGTTAACGAAGACAAAATCTTGTGGCCACTCGAAGCAACGCGTGGATTGTTGCATTTTTCGGGTGAATTGACACACGTTTACATCGACGTAAAAGAAGGGTTTACAAACGATGAGGTCAAAGAAAAAATAGCAGCCTACTTAGGGCCGAATTTCACCGTCAAAACCAACTTCGAAAAGAACGAATTGATTTTCCAAACCAGTAAATCCGAACGAGTGGTGGTGATTATCATTATGATTTTCATTTTCATTTTGGCTTCTTTCAACTTGATTGCTTCTTTAACGATGTTGTACATTGAGAAAAAAGACAACATTAAATCTTTGGAAAGTTTTGGATTGAGCAAAGAAGGTGTTTTTCAGATTTTCTTTTTCGAAGGCTTGTTGATTTCTGGCGTTGGAATCGTCGCGGGATTGATTGTGGGTTACCTCATTTGCTTGTTGCAACTTCAATTTTCATTACTCGTTATTCCTGGCCCCAATATTCCATTCCCCATAAATATTTCGCTTTCAGACTTCTTTTTGGTCTTTTTCTCTGTGAGTATTTTGAGCGTTTTGTTTTCTTATTTCCCAACGAAAATTTTGTTGAGGCAACGTAATTTTTAGTTGCAAAATGCAATAGTTTTTTTGTTGAGAAAAACATTGCTTAATATAAAATCATAATCAATAATATCTAACATGAAAAATCTTCTCCCATTATTAATTGTCCTTTTACTTTTCGCTTGTAAAGAAAAAAAGGAGCAAACGACTCAAAATGAAACACAAGTGTTTTGCTTTTTTAGTGGAGGAAAAGAATTGAAACTTCAGGATAATATTTATTTGAATTACACATTTATAAACTCAGTTTTCACAAAAATGGGCGACAGCTATTATTTAACAGAATTTAGAAATGATAAACTTTATTTTTACAAGTTAAAGTTCAGTCAGGCAAGACAAAAATTATTAGACGAAGGATTGCATGAAAACAGAAATTGTAAACTTAAAAATCAAATAACCCGAAGATTAAAATCACGTAATAGTCTTCATTGTATAGATGGCTATTATTACAATGAGTTTACAAATAACTTTTGCTATGTGTCAAGCAAAAAAAATGGTCAAATTGTTTTCAATCCGAAGTGTCGCAAACAAAGAATTTATGATAGAAAAACCACAACCTCATTGGATTACATTTATCACAAAATGAATTCACTATCGTTGAATTATTATTTAAGTAAGGATTTTCTGTACAAAGATTTAAGAACTTTTGAAAAAGGAAAATTTATCAATTTATGAAATTATTAACAAGTAAAGGGTTAATGTCTTTTAATGTTTACAATTCCGCTCACCATTTCAGAAACCAATATTTACTAATGTTTTTAGTCTTACGACAAATAATAAAAACTGAGATTTTTAAGACGAAATAACCCCACATTTTAGCTATCTTTGATAAACAAATTTCCCATGAAAAACATAGATAAAAATAGTTTAGAAAATGCTTATCGGCTGTTTGAATCAGAGGATATTAATAAATTCGAAATAGGCACAACTAAAGGTCTATCTCAAATTCACGAGTATTTATTTCAGGGATTATTTGATTTTGCAGGACAAATTCGCACAAAGAATATATCAAAAGGTGGATTTAGGTTTGCAAACGCTCTCTATCTAAACGAAATATTAGTCAAAATAGAGCAAATGCCAGAAAGTAATTTTGAAGAAATTATTGCTAAATATGTGGAAATGAACATTGCACATCCATTTATGGAAGGAAATGGTCGAACAATGCGTATTTGGTTGGATTTGATTCTGAAAACACAAATTAAACAAGTCGTTAACTGGCAATTTGTAGATAAAACACTTTATTTACAAGCAATGGAACGCAGTCCGATAAACGATTTGGAATTAAGAACCTTACTGCAATCCAATTTAACAGATCAAATTAACAATCGAGAAGTGATTTTTAAAGGAATAGAACAATCATATTATTATGAAGGTTATGAAAAAGAGGAGGATTAACACATATTCCTAAAGTCAATTAAAGTCTTAATAACACTAAACTAACCAACAAATCTTCTCCACTTTTCTCCCCAAAAAACTTTATCAAAACCCGATTGTGGTTAATTTTCAAACGATTTCTATTTAATTGCTTGTAAATTCTAAAATAAAACTCGTATATTTGCGCCCAAATTTAAACAGCGTTAGATGTCATCAATTAAAGGAAAAATCTCACAAGTTATCGGTCCAGTAGTGGACGTTCGTTTTGAAAGAGGAACAGCTCTACCAGGTATTTACGATGCCCTAGAAGTTTACAGAGCAGACGGTTCAAGAGTCGTTCTTGAAGTACAATCACACGTAGGTGAAAACTCAATTCGTGCCATTTCAATGGACTCAACGGATGGTTTCACTCGTGGAATGGAAGTTATTTCAACAGGTACTTCTATCAAAATGCCAACAGGAGATAAAATCAAAGGAAGATTATTCAACGTGGTTGGAGAAGCGATTGATGGTATCAACGAAATGAGCAACGAAGGCGGGTTACCAATCCACAGAGAAGCTCCAAAATTCGACCAATTATCAACAGCAACTGAAATCCTTTTCACAGGAATTAAAGTAATCGACTTAATTGAGCCTTACGCAAAAGGTGGTAAAATCGGTTTATTCGGTGGTGCGGGTGTTGGTAAAACAGTATTGATCCAAGAGTTGATTAACAATATCGCTAAAGGTCACGGTGGACTTTCTGTATTTGCAGGAGTTGGTGAGCGCACACGTGAAGGAAATGACCTTCTTCGTGAGATGTTGGAATCAGGAATTATTAAATATGGTGACGACTTCATGCATTCTATGGAAGCAGGTGGTTGGGACCTTTCAAAAATCGATTTAGAAGAAATGAAAGAGTCAAAAGCTACTTTCGTATTCGGACAAATGAATGAGCCTCCAGGAGCTCGTGCTCGTGTAGCATTATCTGGATTAACTCTTGCTGAGTATTTCCGTGATGGAGATGGTGAAGGTCAAGGAAAAGACATCCTTTTCTTCGTTGATAACATTTTCCGTTTCACGCAAGCAGGTTCTGAGGTATCAGCGTTATTAGGTCGTATGCCTTCAGCGGTAGGTTACCAACCAACTTTGGCAACTGAGATGGGTGCGATGCAAGAACGTATTACTTCAACAAAAAATGGTTCAATTACATCTGTACAAGCGGTTTACGTACCTGCGGATGACTTAACGGATCCAGCACCAGCAAATACATTTGCTCACTTAGATGCAACAACGGTACTTTCTCGTAAAATTGCTGAGTTAGGAATTATCCTGCGGTTGACCCCTTAGATTCTACTTCAAGAATCTTAACACAAGAAATCGTTGGTGAAGAACATTACAACTGTGCTCAACGTGTGAAAATTACTTTACAACGTTACAAAGAGTTACAAGACATCATCGCTATCTTAGGTATGGATGAGTTGAGTGAAGAAGATAAATTAGTAGTACACAGAGCACGTCGTGTACAACGTTTCTTATCTCAACCTTTCCACGTAGCTGAGCAATTTACAGGTATCCCAGGAGTATTAGTTGATATTCAAGATACTATCAAAGCATTCAACGATATTTTGGATGGTAAATATGACAGATATCCTGAAGCAGCTTTCAACCTAAAAGGAGGAATTGAAGACGTAATCGCTGCTGGAGATAAAATGTTAGCTGAAGCTTAATAGACAAAAATGAAATTAGAAATAATCACACCAGAAGCAAGTATTTTTAGCGGAGAAGTAACGTCAGTTACGCTTCCTGGACTTGATGGTATGTTTCAAGTATTGAATAATCACGCCCCAATCATCTCAAGTTTAAAAGCTGGAGAAGTAAGAATGGAAACGGATGGCAAACTTGATTCAACCAAATTGAACGAAAATGTGAACGTTGAAAACGGTAATTCACTTTCAGTTACTATCAAAGGTGGAATTGCTGAGTTGATGAACAACAAGCTGATTTTACTGGCTGAGTGATTAGAAAAGCTCTTAATATCAAGGGATTTGGTTATCCATATCCCTTTTTTTATGTTAAGACATGTTAAGTTCAGTTTTTTTTTAATTGTTTACACAAGATAGTTTCACTACTTTCGTTCACTTCGTTACAGCCAATGAATGATTTAAAAAGCCAAGTTGATTTTACAAATGTGCCAAAGCACGTTGCCGTTATTATGGACGGAAACGGTCGTTGGGCGAAACAACAGGGTGAAGAACGTCTTTTTGGACATGCGAAAGGTGTAGAATCCGTGCGTTCAGCTTTACATACCGCAAAAGAATTAGGAGTTCAATATTTAACACTTTATGCCTTTTCGACTGAAAACTGGAGCCGTCCGCAAGCTGAGGTGGATGGATTGATGGATATTTTGGTACGTTCCATCGCAAATGAAATAGACGAGTTGAATAAAAACGGTGTGCGAATGCTGACAATTGGAGACATTGATGGTTTGCCTCCGGCTTGTTCAAGCAGTTTGAAAGAAGCAATCGAAAACACTAAGAACAATACTCAAATTACACTTATTTTAGCATTAAATTACAGTGCGAAATGGGAATTAAGAGAGGCAATCAAAGAAATTGCAAACGCTGTTAAATCCGGGGAATTGGAATCCGAATCAATTACCGATGAATTAATCAGCTCGCACCTTACAACCAATAATATTCCCGATCCAGAATTAATGATACGAACCAGTGGTGAACATCGCATCAGTAATTTCTTGTTATGGCAATTGGCATACGCAGAATTCTATTTTACAGATGTACATTGGCCAGATTTCGGAAGGGATGAATTTATCAAATCAGTATTAGCTTATCAAAGACGTGAAAGAAGATTCGGGATGGTTTCAGAACAAATTAACGAAAGCGAATGAAAAATATTCTTTACCTGTTTGTATTGCTAACATTTTCTGTTTTTGGTCAGCCAATAACAATCGGAGACATTGACATTGATTATCGATTCCCAAAGGAGTATGAAATTGGACCTATTCGAGTTGTAGGTGCTGAAAACTACGATCATCAAGCGATTAAATTGATTGCAGGTTTGCGTCAAGGACAAAAAATAACGTTACCAGGCGAACAAGTTACGAAGGCTATAAAAAATCTTTGGAACGAAGGCTTATTCTCAAATATATCCATTTATGCTGAAAAAGAAATTGCAGGTGTAGTTTATTTGGTAATAGAATTGACGCCGCGACCAAAGCTTTCTAAGTTCAAATTCAAAGGAATCAATAAGCGTGAAGCAGACAAGGTTCGTGAAGAAATCAAATTGTTTGCAGGGAAAACCATTACTGAAAATTTGGTATTCCAAACGAAAAGTAAAATAAGAAGTTATTTCCGCGAAAAAGGATTTTACAATAGTAAAGTGGCAATTAATAGAATAACAGATACGTTAATCAATGATTCTGAAATGTTCTTGATTGACATCAATAAAGGGTCTAAAATTGGAGTCAAAGAAATCGTTATCAACGGAAATACGGAAGTTCCAACATGGAAGCTGAAGTGGGCAATGAAGGACACGAAGCAAAAATCCATTTTGCGAATTTTCAAACGTTCTAAATTCACAGAAACAACTTACGAAAAAGATAAATTAACACTACTAGGTAAATTCAACGCTGTAGGTTTACGTGATGCAGCAATTGTAAAAGATACCGTTTATGCTTTGGACGAGAAAAACCTACGTATTGAAATCAATATTGAAGAAGGAAAGAAATATTACTTCGGAGATATCGCATGGACTGGAAACACAAAATACAGATCTTCATTCTTAGATTCTGTTATCGGAATTAAAAAAGGCGATATGTATAATAAATCGCTTTTTGACCAACGCCTTTTTGGTACCGGCGATGGACGTGATATCACTGCGTTGTACATGGACAAAGGGTATTTATTTTTCCAAGTAATTCCTGTTGAAACTAACGTAACGAACAATCATATCAATCATCAAATTCGCATCATCGAAGGAAAAGAAGCACGTATTGGAACGATTACGATTAAAGGAAATAGCAAAACCAACGATTACGTAATTCTTCGTGAAATCAGAACGAAACCTGGAGATTTATTCAGTAAAGCAGACATTATGCGAACGCAACGTGAATTGTCACAGCTAGGTTTCTTCAACGAGCAAGCTTTTCAAGTAAATCCATTGCCAAATCCAGCGAAAGGAACTGTTGACATTGAATACGTTGTAGAAGAAAAATCTTCCGATCAGTTTGAATTATCAGGAGGTTACGGTGGTGCTGGTCCTACAGGTTCTGGACGTATCATTGGAACAGTTGGTTTGACTTTCAATAATTTCTCAACGAAAAGATTTTTTGATAAAAGTGCTTGGTCACCCCTTCCTGGAGGAGATGGACAACGCCTTTCGATTCGTGCGCAATCCAACGGAAGATTTTATCAAGGCTATAACTTCTCATTTACAGAGCCGTGGTTAGGTGGGAAAAAACCGAATTCGCTTTCATTTTGGATTAATAATACGGCTTTATCTTCAAATGGATTATTAAAAACAAACGCAGCTTACACGGGGATTTCAATCACAGGAACAGGTTTAGGTTTGGGACGAAGAAAAAAATGGCCAGATGATTATTTCACGGCTTATTACGAATTGAGTTACCAATATTACGAAGTTGTGAATGATTTCCGTTTCCCATTGTTTACAAAAGGTTACGCAAACGACATTGCATTGAAATATGTGTTGCAAAGAAGTTCTGTAAGTGCACCAATCTATCCTCAAAGTGGTTCGAATTTCACGTTCACAGCGAAAGCAACTTTGCCTTATTCTTATTTCACACCGGATAGAGATTACACGAATATTTCCAACGAAGAGCGCTACCATTATTTGGAATATTATAAATTCAAATTCACTGGAGAATGGTTCTTGCCTTTGTCAGCAGACAAAAAATTGATTTTGATGCCACGTTTTGGATTTGGTTATATCGGCGCATACACAAAAGCTAGAGGAATCACACCGTTCGATCGCTATGTAATGGGTGGAAGTGGCTTATCAGGCGTGAATCAAATTGGTGGTCGTGAAATTATTGCCTTGAGAGGATACGAAGATCAATTCGTTTCATCAAATGGTGGCGACCCAATTATTGCTAAATATACTTTAGAATTGCGCTATCCAATTTCATTGAACCCTTCGGCTACGTTCTACGCCTTGACATTCTTAGAAGCTGGAAACACGTATCCAACTTTTGATAAATTCAATCCATTCAACGTGAAACGTACAGCGGGAGTTGGTATCAGAGTTTTCTTGCCGATGTTCGGAATGTTAGGATTGGATTACGGTTTAGGTTTCGACAAATTAGATTCTTGGGGAAGTGGTTTTGGTAAAGCAACAGATCAGTCTATCGACAAAAAAGGATTCAATCCTAAACTGAGCTTTTCAATTGGTATGAATCTTGGAGAACTGTAATGCTGTTGATTTATAATAAATGTTTATCTTCGCCGTTCCTTAAAAACAAATAGTTAACTATGCAAAAATTGTTTTTAGTCTTTTTCTTAATTTTTGGCATGGGTATTGCCAAGGCTCAGACGTACGCGTTCATCGATTCAGATTATATTTTGAAAAATGTACCCGAGTACGTGGAAGCGAAAGACAAACTGGATAAAATGGCAGAGCGATGGACCAAAGAAATAGAGGAACGTTACACTGTTATAAAAACAAAAAAAAGCAACTTCGAACGCGAAGAAGTTTTATTGCCAGCTGAAGAGAAAGCAAAAAGAAAATCAGAAATCGAAAAGTTAGAAAAAGAAGCGATTGATTTACAAACCCAATATTTTGGCTCTGATGGACAGTATTTTCAAAAACGTCAAGAGTTGGTAAAGCCAATTCAAGATAGAATTATGACTGCGATGAAAAAAATTGCAAAACGCGATGGCTACTCATTTGTATTTGATAAAGCCAATCAAAGCAATTTAATTTACGCAGAAAAAGAATTCGACATTAGTGCGGATATTTTAGAATCAATGGGAATAGATAAGTAATAATTAATAAATCAAAAATGAAACACCTTTTATTTGTAGTAACAATGATGTTAAGTTTGGGTTCTTTTGCTCAAACTAAAATCGGACACGTAAACTCTCAAAAATTATTAGATACCTTGCCTTCTCGTAAAGATGCGCTTAAGAAATTAGATGATTTCAAAATGGAGGGAATGAAAGAATTGCAAGAAATGCAAAAAGCATTTGAAGTTGCATACGCGAAATTCATGGAAAAAGAAAAAGACATGTCGCCTGTTTTACGTCAAATGGAAGAAGACAAGTTGCGTAAAAAACAACAAGATATCGAAACAAGACAATCAGAATTGGAGCAACAAATGCAAGTGTACAACGAAGAGTTGAACAAACCAATCTTGGATCGTATTCAAAAATCTGTTGAAATCATCGCAGAAAGAAAGAAATTGAATTACATCATGGATGAATCAGTAACCCTTTATTTCAAAGGTGGAATTGATTGTACACCAGAAGTAATGGTCGAACTTTTGAAATTGGATGCAGAATCTATGAAAAAATAAGAAAATCTATATTTATAGCGAAAGGCAATCAGAAATGGTTGCCTTTTTTTATTTAGTTTTGATTTATGAATAAGCTATCGCCAATTGGTGTTTTTGATTCGGGTTACGGAGGTTTGACGGTTTTATCTGAAATCAGAAAAGCGCTCCCGCAATACGATTACATTTATTTCGGTGACAACGCGCGTGCTCCTTACGGCAATCGTTCGTTCGATGTGGTGTATGAATTTACATTGGAAGCCGTTCGCTTTTTATTCGATAATGGTTGTCCGTTGGTGATATTGGCCTGCAACACAGCATCTGCAAAAGCCTTGCGAAGCATTCAACAGAACGATTTACCACAGATAGACGCATTTAAACGTGTACTAGGTGTCATTCGTCCAAGCACAGAAGAAATCGAAGCGCTGACAAGCTCCAATCACGTTGGAATTTTAGGGACAAACGGAACCATTCAATCGGAATCGTACGTCATCGAATTGAAAAAATTTGCGCCAGACATTCAAGTTGTTCAACACGCGTGTCCAATTTGGGTTCCATTGATTGAAAATAATTACCACGAATCCATTCCAGGAAGAATGTTTGTGAAAGAAGATGTGGAACGTTTGTTGGCAAAAGATGCAGACATTGACACGATTATTTTAGCGTGTACGCATTACCCAATTTTAAAAGATTACATTCAAGAATTAGTTGGACCTAAAATCAAGGTAGTCGCGCAAGGACCAATCGTAGCAAGGAAATTGGAATTTTATTTAGTGGCGCATCCTGACATGGAAAATGTAATTAGTCATGGAGGAACATGCGCATATTTCACAACTGAAAACAAAGATGTGTTCAATCAAAAAGCTTCTCAGTTTTTAGGAATAGACATCAATTCAGAACACGTGATTCTTACTTAGGAAACCGCTGATTAAACTGCTCGGCGATATCTTTCATCATGTCGATTTGCACCTTTTGAATTTCTAATAATTCGCGTTGTTGGTGCATGATTAAATGGTCGATTTTTTCGTGTAAAGTGCGAATTTCCAACTCAGATTTCAAATTAATCATGTAGTCCTTTTTCGAACGTTCACGGTCTTTTTCTTCTTGTCTGTTTTGACTCATCATAATGATCGGCGCTTGAATCGCGGCCAAACAAGACAAGATCAAATTCAATAAAATAAATGGATACGGATCAAAACCTTTATTAGCTAGTAATATAACATTTGAAGAAATCCAAATAAACATGAATCCTGCAAAAAACAAAATAAACGACCAACTTCCTCCAAATGTGGCAACTTTATCTGCCATTTTTTGACCAAGCGTCATTTTATTATCTACGACATCTTCAATCTTATCAACCAAAGAATCTTTATCCTTCATGGAAGAAATAACTGTTTTTTCTAAGGTCGATAACTCTTCAACATCGTGTAATAAGAAATTCGAAAGGTATTTTTCACGGTAATAATTCAATTCGCTCAGCGCAAGAACATTTTTATCAGTAAAATTTGGATTTTCTTCTAAAATTATTTGAAAAATCGAAGGGCGAATTGTAATTGCTAGCACTTTCTCACTGATGTGAAATTCTTTTCCAGATAAATCACTTACAAAATACGTTTCCATTACAAATGTTTTTCATTCAAACTTTCAATGATTTTCATTTGAAGCTCTTTGTAAAGTTCGGGGTTTTCTGCGTAGTAATTGAAAGTATTTTCATATTGTTTTTTGGTGACAGAAAACCGCTTAAAAACGATATTTACAGAAGAATCCAATGCTTTTTTATAAACGTTTGGACTACCATATTTTGTTTGGTAATAATTCTCTAAAAGCATTACCTCTTGTGTCACTTCTACCATCTGTTCTTCAGAAAGAATTTCGTCATTGGAACCAGCCCCGCCATTATTTGTGCAAGATAAAAGTATAATCAAAATTCCAAAAAAGGCAATAAGTGATTTCATATTATAGTGAGAATAACAATCTTTCTCCGTTGCCAACTTCTTGAATTTGTCCATTCGTCCAAACTAAATTTCCATTCACAAAAGTAGAATCTATACTATGAGAAAAAACCTCACCTTCAAAAGGCGACCATCCACATTTGTATAAGCATTGCTCTTTTGTGACAACAGTTGGTTTGTTTGGGTCCACCACAACTAAGTCTGCTTTATAACCCTCTCGAATAAAACCGCGATCTTCAATATTAAATAAAATTGCAGGATTGTGTGCTGTTTTTTGTACCAAGCGCTCCAAACTAATGACACCTTGTTTTGATTTTTCCAGCAAAGCAATTAAAGCATGTTGCACCAATGGTCCACCTGAAGGCGCTTTTGTATAAACTTGAGCTTTTTCTTCTAATGTATGAGGTGCGTGATCGGTGGCAATTACATCAATTCTATCGTCTAACAAGGCTTCCCATAGCGCTTTTCTATCGCTTGCAGCCTTTACGGCTGGATTCCATTTAATGAAGTTGCCTTTGGTTGCATAATCTTCATCTGAAAACCACAAGTGATGCACACAAACCTCAGCGGTTATTTTTTTCTGTTCCAACGGAATGGAGTTGTCAAATAAATCCAACTCTTTTGCTGTAGAAATATGGAAAACATGCAATCTAGCGCCTGTTCTTTTTGCTAAATCAATAACTTTCACAGTAGATTTATAACAAGCTTCAACACTTCTAATTTCAGGATGAAATTTCACAGGAATATCGTCGCCGTATTCTGCTTTAAATCGCTCTAAATTCGTTTTAACCGTTGTTTCATCTTCACTGTGAACAGCAATCAAAAGCTTAGTGTTTGAGAATATTTTTTCTAAAGAAGCAGAACTATCAACCAGCATATCACCAGTTGACGAACCAAGAAACAATTTTAAACCTGCAACATTTCTTGGATTCGTTTTTAAAATTTCATCTAAATTGTCGTTGGTGCCACCCATCATAAACGAGTAATTCGCAATGGAACTTTTGGAAGCAATTACGTATTTATCTTCCAAAATTTCTTGTGTAACAGCATTTGGAACGGTATTCGGTTGTTCAATAAAAGAGGTAATTCCACCAGCTACAGCGGCACGAGATTCAGATGCTATTGTTGCTTTATTTGTTAATCCTGGCTCACGAAAATGCACTTGGTCATCAATGAAGCCTGGCATAACATATTTTCCTTTTAAGTTTAATTCGGTATAATTTTCATTTATCGAAAGCTCTACACCAATTTTTTCAATTCGGCCATTTTTCAAAAATATATCGCCATAAAATCGCTTGCCTTCATTGATAATAAGACCATTTCTCAATAAGTAATTCATATGTGTTTAATTTTAATTTTTATGGTCATATAGAACTGCCAATTAAATTCATCCACCGCGGCGGATTGATTGTGACGAATCTAATTATGGCTTATTTCATAACTTCATTTTTTTCATTTTCCAAACACCCCAAAATGCTTCTTTAAAAATTCCAGTACTCATTTTAGATTCTCCAAAGAGACGATCAATAAATGTTATTGGAATTTCTTTGACTTTAAATCCATGTTTCAAAGCAGCATATTTCATACAAATTTGAAAAGCGTATCCTTTAAATGTGATTTGGTCTAATTGAATGGTTTCAAGCACTTGTTTTTTGTAGCATTTAAAACCAGAGGTAGTGTCTTTAATGGAAATCCAAAGAATCGATCGAACATAAACGCTTGCAAAATAAGACATAAGAATACGATCCCAAGGCCAGTTTTTAACTTTTCCTTCTTTCACATACCTTGAACCGATTGCTAAATCTGCACCGTCTAAGCATGCTTGTCTTAAACGAATTAAGTCTTTCGGGTCGTGAGAAAAGTCGCAATCCATTTCAATGATAAACGGATAGTGATTTGCAATTGACCATTTGAAACCGTGAATGTAAGCCGTTCCTAAACCTAATTTTCCAGCACGCTCTTCGAGAAAAATGCGATTGGGATAAATCTTTTGAAGTTCTTTGATTTTTGATGCAGTTCCGTCGGGAGAATTGTCATCTACAAAAAGCACATTGAATTCAACAGGGAGACCAATAACAGCTTCAACCATTTTATCAACGTTTTCAATTTCGTTGTAGGTGGGAATAATAACGATAGAATCTACAGCCATAAGGAATTAACGAAATTACATAAATAAGACCATTTTTAGAGGATAAAAATTGTCTTTTTACAGAAATTTATGAAAAAAGAGAAGTTGGATTAAACAAAAAAACCGCTACAAATGCAGCGGTTCTTGTATTAATTTGTTGAAGTATTTTATGCTTCTTCTTCGTCATCATCGTCGATATCTGCACCTTTAACAGCCCCACGAGCCATTTTCACAGAAACAACAACAGCATTAGCAGGATCCAAGAAAGTTACTCCTGGGATGTTGATGCTGTTAACACGAATAGATTGTCCAATTTTCAATTTAGTGATATCTAAGGTAATAGCATCCGGTAAATCTCCAGGCAAACCAACACATTGTAAGTTTCTGAAAACTGTCATTAATTTACCACCAGCTAATACACCACGAGCAGAACCCGTGATTCTTACAGGTAATTTTACTTTTACTGGTTTGCTATCGTGTAACTCTAAAAAGTCAACATGTTGAATTGTGTCTTTTGTAGGATGTTGTTGCAACTCTTGGATGATACCAGTTACTTTTTTACCTTCTAAGTCTAATTCTACTTGGAAAACTTCTGGAGAATAAACAATTTTGTCTAATTCTGTTCTTTTTACAGAAAAGTGTGTTTGTGTACCTTGTCCGTAAACTACACATGGAACAAAGCCAGCTCTTCTGATGCTAGCAGCGTCCTTTTTCCCTACGTTCGATCTTAGCGAACCGCTCAATTGTGCTTTTTTCATTTATTATTTAATTTAAGATATTACAAAATGTGAACTGATAGATTCATTATTTACCAGTCTTTTAATAACGTCCCCAAATAAATCTGCTACAGTTAGCACTCTTATTTTAGAACATTCTTGCTTCAATGGAATTGTGTTTGTTACCACCAACTCCGTTAGAGAAGAATTATTGATGCGTTCGTAAGCTGGGCCACTCAAAACAGCATGAGTACAATATGCTTTAACACTTCTTGCACCTTTTTCAATCAACAAATCAGCTGCTTTAGTCAAGGTTCCAGCTGTGTCGCACATATCATCAATAATCACTACATCTTTTCCTTCCACATCACCAATTACCGTCATTTCAGCAATTTCATTCGCTTTTTTACGGTTTTTGTGACAAAGCGCCAAACCACAATTTAAACTTTTTGCATACGAATTTGCACGTTTTGCACCTCCAACATCAGGAGCGGCAATCACTAAATTCTCTGTGTTTAACTTTTCAATTTCTTTTAAAAACAAGGTCGAAGCATACAAATGATCAACAGGTACTTCAAAGAAACCTTGAATTTGGTCAGCATGTAAATCCATTGTCATAATGCGGTCAACACCGGCAGCCATCAACATGTTTGCAATTAATTTTGCACCAATAGCAACACGTGGTTTGTCTTTTCTGTCTTGACGTGCAAAACCGAAGTAAGGAATAACTGCAATGATTTTACGAGCAGAAGCTCTTCTTGCGGCATCAATCAAAAGCAATAGTTCAAAAATATTTTCTGTTGGAGGCATCGTAGATTGAACGATAAAAACGTCCTGTCCACGCACTGTTTCCTCAAAAGAAGGTTGAAATTCACCGTCACTAAAAACGGTCACTTTCACATCTCCTAAATCCACGCCATAATGTTCCGCTATATTGATTGCTAAGCTTTTTGACTCTCTTCCTGCAAATATTTTAACGCCCACGATGATGTGTTTTAGAAATAAGTGAGCGCAAAGATAATTAAAATTTCAATTTCTACAAGGCTCATATGCAATAGATTCGCAAGTAAAAATACCTGTTTTAACTTTTTAATTGGCAATTAAAGTAATTTTGTGCCAAATGAAGGATAAAAAAACGTTGAATTTTTCACTTTTTGGAAGGTTAATTGCTTTTGCTAAACCCTACAAAAGTTATTTCTTCATAGCCGTTTGTTGTATCATCCCACTTTCTCTTCTTGGGCCTTTACGTCCATATTTGATTGGGCAAATGGTCGAGAGATACATTGATATAGAAACAGGGCAAAAGAATGAAGCCATGTTGCTATATTGGGCATTGGCAATTTTCGGAATCTTGATGTTAGAAGGCGTTCTTCAGCTTTTTTCCTCTTATTTTTCAAATTTATTGGCGCAATCAGTTATTCGTGATTTGCGCATAAAAATATTTCAACACTTGCTCTCCTTTCGAATGCGCTATTTTGATAAAACTCCGATTGGGTCCATTGTCACACGAGTAGTATCTGATTTAGAGGCCATCACAGAAGTTTTTTCTTCGGGAATAATGGAGATTTCAGGTGACTTAATTTCTTTGGTAGTCATTCTCTCATTGATGTTTTTCACCAATTGGCAATTGTCATTGATGACTTTGATTCCGATTCCAATTCTGATTATCGCAACGCGTATTTTTGCAAAAGCAATGAAAGAATCGTTTCAGTTGGAGCGATTGCAAGTCAATAAGTTAAACACATTTGTTCAAGAGCGACTTACTGGAATGTCGATTGTACAATTGTTCAACCGCCAAGACCAAGAGTTCGAAAAATTTGAAGAAATCAACAAAGGTCACCGTCAAGCACACATCAACGCTATTTGGGCAAACTCTATATTTTTTCCAGTTGTGGAGCTGTTAAGTTCGCTTTCAATTGCTTTTCTTTTGGTTTGGGTGGCTTTGACAGTTGCAGGAGATTCTATAAAAATTGTTCAAGGACAGATATTTGCATTTACACTTTGGATCAATCAGTTATATCGTCCAATCCGACAATTAGCAGATAAATTCAATATTTTACAACGTGGAACAGTTCGTGCTGAACGCATTTTTGAAGTGTTAGATCAAAAAGATGATGTGCAGGACACAGGAAAAATTTACCAATTTGATTTCGATAAAGACATACACTTTCGCAATGTTTTCTTCGCTTATAACAACCAAGATTATGTTTTAAAAGGAATCGATTTGACCATTAACAAAGGTGAAACAGTGGCGTTTGTAGGAGCAACTGGTGCAGGAAAATCCACAATTGTTAATTTGTTAGGTCGATTTTATGAATTTCAAAAAGGTGAGATTTTAATCGGAGAAACAAGTATTAACGACATTGAACTGAATTATTTAAGAAGCAATATTGCAATCGTTTTACAAGATGTTTTTCTGTTTTCTGACACAGTCCACAATAACATAACATTGGGAGACCCGTCTATTTCACGCGAAAAGGTAATTGAAGCGTCAAAAGCTGTGGGTGCTCATGATTTCATTGCGAAACTTCCAAATTCGTATGATTACGAGATTGGAGAAAGAGGCGGAGTACTTTCTGTAGGACAAAGACAATTGTTGGCATTCATTCGAGCTTATGTTTACAATCCTCATATATTAATTTTGGATGAAGCAACTTCAAGCGTGGACAATGAATCGGAAGAATTGATACAAAAAGCCACTGAAAAATTGACAAGTGGAAGAACGTCGATTGTTATTGCACATCGATTGTCAACGATTCAAAAAGCGGATAGAATTGTAGTTTTAGATAAAGGAAAAATCATTGAATCTGGCTCACATTCCGAGCTGCTACTAAAAAGAGGATATTATTACAAATTGTACGAAATGCAATTTTTTAACAAAATAGAAGAGAATGAAACGATTTAAAATAGGAGGGGTGCCTGAGCATTTTAACTTGCCGTGGCGATTAGCGATTGAAGAAGGTAAATTGACTTCATTGGATGTAGAAATGCATTGGTCAGACATGACTGGCGGCACAGGACAAATGATTAAGGGTTTACAAACAGGAAATTTAGATGTTGCTGTTTTATTGACTGAAGGGATTACAAAATCAATTTTACAAGGGTTGAATGCAAAAATTGTTGCTGTTTATGTGACAACTCCTCTTCATTGGGGAATTCATGTTCCATATCATTCTGATATTCAAACTGTTTCTCAATTAGAAAATCAAACATTTGCAATTTCAAGAGAAGGTTCTGGTTCTCATTTGATGGCTTATGTAAAAGCAAGTCAGGAAGGATGGGATTTATCAAAATTGAAATTCAATGTAGTAGGTGATGTTTATGGTGGGTTATGGGCGCTTCAAAACGATCAAGCCCAAGCTTTTCTTTGGGAAAAATACACAACACATCCGTTCACAGAACAACATAAATGCCGATATATTGATGAGGTCGTAACGCCTTGGCCTTGTTTTGTGATTGCTGTCCGAAATGAAGTTTTGAAAGAAAATGTTGAACTAATAAAACAAATTTGTGAAGCTGTTCACCTAAGAGCAAAAGAATTTAAAGCGAATTCAAACGCTGCTGAAATGATAGCTTGGAGATACAATTTAAACATTCAAGAAGTAAACAGTTGGTTAAAGGAAACGGACTGGAATTACAATAACGAGTCTATGATCCATTCTTTTGAAAATGTAGTCGATTACCTTATAAAATTAGATTTAGTTTCAGAATCAGACACTTACGATTGGAAAGAAAGACTATTTATATAAGTAATTTTTATGCACATAATGATATGGTAAAGATTTGTTAATATTCGTTGAATTAGCCATTTTGTTCATTTATTAACAAGTTATAAACATTTATTGCTGGTTGTCAAATACATAGCTTGTAAGTTTGATAAAAATATCCACAATGAAAACTATGTTATTATTATCAACAAACGTAAAATGGATTGCAGTCGGCGTAGGCGTAGTAGTCCTTTGTATTCTACTGACAATGTTAATTGAAAAAGTATTCGGAACGAAATAAACAAAATCGTTATTTATTCGTTTTCAATGACATGCGACACAAACTAATTTTATTTTTATTTTTACCTACAATTTTATTTTCTCAAAAAACTAAATCTTCAAAGTACAAAGACGCCTATTTCGCTTCAGGATGTTTCTGGTGTGTTGAGGCAATTTTCGAAACGGTTAAGGGTGTTGACTATGCTGAATCTGGGTATTCAGGTGGCAACACCAAAAACCCAACTTATGAGGATATTTGTACTGGAAAAACGGGCCATGCTGAAACCGTTAAAGTACACTACGATACCACACTAATTTCTTACAAAGAATTATTACGTGTGTTTTTTAATTCCCACGATCCTAGCACATTGAATCAACAAGGTCCTGATAGAGGAACACAATACCGTTCTGCAATTTTTTATAAAACAACAACTGAAAAGGAACAAGCTAATAATTACATTCAGCTATTGAAAAAGGAAGGTAAATTCAAAAAAATAACCACAGAAATTGAGCCATTTACTGTTTTTTACAAAGCAGAATCCTATCATCAAGATTATGAAAAAAATAATCCTGACAATCCATACATTGAAAACGTAAGTAAACCACGCCTCAACGCTTTTAAGAAAAAAACAAAAGACTTACTTAGAAAAAACAAATAATAGTAAAGAGACAAATATTATTCTCCATTCAAAAGGAAACACTCTAGTATTAAGTTATTTCATAATCAAACTTTGGCCTAGGTCTTTAATCACCTAAAAGATTCCTTGTTTTAACTTTTTTAGTTTATTAATAAAGTTCAACTTTGTTCAAAATCACTTTTTTGAAAATATCTCTGTTCTTGATCATACGAAACATAAAAGATGGACTATTCAGTTGGCCAGTTGATTGT
>RFNX01000211.1 GCA_009926905.1 Flavobacteriales bacterium | reverse complement strand
TGATAAATGAATTTAATTATTAATATTTATTCTTCTGTTTTTTCTTCTGTTGTAGTGTCTGCTTCTGCAACTGGAGCTTCCAAAGTTTCAGCAACAGGTGTTTCAATTGCTTCTGCAACTGGTGCTTCTGCAACTTCTGCGATTGGAGTTTCCACAGTTTCTGATACTGGTGATTCTACAGTAGTTGTTTCTTTTGTTGTTTCATCTTTGTCAGATGCTTTCAAGTTTTTACGATTTTCTAATCCTTCACGGATTGCATCACAAATTGCATCCAAAATTAAAGCGATTGATTTTGTTGCGTCGTCATTTGCTGGAATTGGGAAGTCAACCAATTTAGGATTTGAATTCGTATCCACCATAGCGAATGTTGGGATATTCAAACGACGAGCTTCAGCTAAAGCGATATGTTCTTTCAAAATGTCAACGATAAAAATAGCTGCTGGTTGACGGGTCATATCAGAAATTGAACCAAATGTTTTTTCTAATTTCTCTCTTTGACGTGTTTTGAATAATTTTTCACGTTTATTCAATGTTTCCCAAGAGCCATCCGATTTCATTTTGTCAATAGTCGACATTTTACGGATTGATTTACGAGTTGTTTGGAAGTTTGTTAACATACCACCAGTCCAACGCTCTGTTACATAAGGCATGTTTACTTTTGTAACTCTTTCAGAAACGATTTCTTTCGCTTGTTTTTTAGTAGCCACAAACAAAACTTTTTTTCCTGATTTAGCAATTTGTTTCATTGCTGCACAAGCTTGATCTAAATGAACAATGGTTTTGTTTAAGTCAATAATATGGATTCCTTTTTTCTCTTCGAAAATGTAAGGAGCCATTGCTGGATTCCACTTTCTTTTAAGGTGACCAAAATGTACACCTGCTTCTAATAATGTTTCAAAATTTAATTTAGACATATTTTGTTTTTGTTTACTTTCCTATTTATACTAATTGCACAACCAATGAGGGTGGTTTTGAAAACCAAAGTACTCAAGGGTTTGGATGCTAAACTTCCAGAATCGATTAACGTTTCGAGAATTGGAATTTTTTACGAGCTTTTGGTTGACCTGGTTTTTTACGTTCTACCATTCTTGGGTCACGTGTCATTAAACCTTCAACTTTCAACAATGGTTTATTTTCAGCTTCTAATTCTACAAGAGCTCTTGAAATACCTAAACGAATTGCTTCTGCTTGGCCGTTGATTCCACCACCGTTTACATTTACTTTAATATCGTATTGTCCAACTGTGTTTGTAAGAATGAAAGGTTGGTTGATTTTTGCTTGTAAAACATCAATTGGGAAAACAGTTGTCATTTCTTTCTTGTTAACCAAGATGTTTCCTGTTCCTTTTGATAAATAAACACGCGCTACTGCTGTCTTTCTTCTTCCTAAAGCGTTAATTACGTCCATAATTTTTATTTGATTGTATCAAGATTTAATAAAGTGGGTTGTTGTGCTTCGTGTTTGTGAGCACTCCCAGTGTAAACTTTTAAGTTTCTATACAATTGTCTTCCAAGTGTATTTTTAGGTAACATACCTTTAACCGCTTTTTCAAGCAAACGCTCAGGATGTTTTCTCAACATGTCTTCAGCTGATGTAAAACGCTGTCCACCTGGGTAACCAGAGAATCGTACGTATTCTTTATCAACTAACTTCGTTCCTGAAAAAGCAACTTTTTCTGCGTTAATGATGATTACGTTGTCACCACAGTCCGCATGAGGAGTGTAACAAGTTTTGTATTTTCCACGGATGATTTTAGCAACTGTACTTGCTAGACGTCCAACGGTTTGTCCTTCAGCATCGACAATAAACCACTTTTTGTCTGCAGTTTCTGTGTTGCCTGATAACGTTCTGTAACTTAGAGTATTCACGGTATTTCGAATTTTAAAATAATGCGTATTGCCTAAAATTAGGGGTGCAAAGATACGATTATACTTTTTATTAACAAATGAAATTGAAAAAAAAATGGTTATTTCTTTTTAAAAGAATTGATTGCCTCCACAGTGAAATCACTTAGTACCAATTTTCCACTCATTTCTGCGCGTTCTATTAACAAGGTATCCCAGTTTTCTGTTCCTTGCCAAAACACATTTTTTAACATACGCATTGCTTCAGGGTTCGATTTAGAAAGTTGATTCGATAAACGAGCAATTTCAGTATCCATTTCTTCAGCTGTATCAAAAATGTCAACATATAATCCCTTACTTTTTGCCCAAGAAGCGCTTCGCCATTCAGTTGCATTGATAGCCAATTCACTCATCGCAGATAAGCCAATTTTACGTTCAACGGCAGGACCAACCACAAATGGACCAATACCGACTGCAAGTTCTGAAAGTTTCACTGATGCGGCGTCAACAGCTAAACAATAATCAACTGCAGAAGCGATTCCAACACCACCACCAACTGCTTTTCCTTGAACACGACCAATGATGAATTTTGGACATTTTCGACATGCATTGATAACTTTCGCAAATCCAGAAAAGAATTTTTTTCCAACTTCTAAATCTGTAATTGAAATCAATTCATCAAAGCTTGCACCTGCACAAAATGCTTTTTTACCATCAGATTGTAAAACAATTACTTTAACTGAATCTTTTTCACCTAAGTGTGTAATGGTATCTGCTAGTTTTTGAAGAATTTTTCCGGGAAGAGAATTGCTCATTGGATGACCAAATGTAATCGTTCCTATTCCTTCAGAGTTAATTGTATATTCTACAGAACCTTGTTCTATTATTGTTGACATATTTTTAATCTATTTTTTATTTCAAACTAAAGCTATCAGAACCAATTAAGTTTCCATCACAATAGATTTTCACTTTATATGTTCCTTTTGCTGTACCTTCTCCTCTTAAATCGTAGTAAATTGTTACGTCAACAGCTTGATTTTGGTAGTCGATGTCTTTTTTGTCAGAATAAGCAACGGTGCCACTTTCAGTTTCAACAGTATTCGTAGAACGTGATTGAAGCGTTTGTCCATCTGGACCAATAATCTGCATGTAAACTGATTTTTTACCTGCACTGGATAATTGGTTTTCAGAAATTGTGAAACTAGATCTAAATTGAACAACGTTTTTCGCTTTTTCTGTCGGCTCAGTTGTTTTATTTAACTTCATTCGAAGTGCTTGTGAACTAAAGCTGTAAGCTTGCAAACGACTTCCTTTTTTAACTTGTTCCGCTTTTTCTTCAGCGTCTTTTTTATACGAATCACGTTCTACAACTGTAGTAGAAAGTTTAGTATTGGTTTCATCTAATTGAGAACCTAAGCGAATGTTCAATGTATTTAATGAATCTATTTGATGCACATAGCTTTTCATTATCTCGCGCAACGTTTCGTTTTCTTTTTTCAATTTAAACAATTCAGAAGCTGTTAATTTTCCGTTGCGTTTCGCTGCATCTAAATTTTTAATCAAGCTTAATATCTTTTCTTTCTGTTGATTAAGACTATCAGATTTAGATTTATCTAATTCAATCAATTGATCGTAGGTATTCAACATGTTTTTAAAGTCTGTTTTCAAATCGTTTGACATGCTACCAACATAACCTTGCATCATATCGTTCATTCCTTTCATGTCGGATTTCAACACATTGTTTTCATTGGTACAGTTGTTTAACTCTGTTCGTTTGTTAGACCACAGATAAGACATAGCGCCCATTCCTCCCAAGAGAAGAAAAATGATGATTATAAAAACAAGATTCGAACTTTTTTTAGTTTCTGATTCACTCATGATTAAGATTTTAAGTCACAAAATTAATGATTTCTAAGCGAGATTAACAAGGGAAATTTTGAAATGTTACTTTTCTTAAGAATCTGTAAATACTATCTGTTCCAACTGCTGAAAAACGTGAGTCACTTGAAGCTGGGTAAGGACCGCCGTGTTGCATGTTTTTATCGACGCGAACACCTGTAGAAACACCATTTAATATGATACGTCCAACTTTGTGCTGCATGCAATTTATTAATCTGTCGAAAAGTACACTTTTTTCAGCGTTTGCAATAATGGATGCTGTGAGCTGTCCTTCTAAACTTTCGATGCAATCAAACAATTCTTCTTCGTTGCTGTAAGAAATAATTACCGCAAAAGGTCCAAAAACTTCTTCCTTAAGTGCATCGTTTTTTAGAAAATCTTTTGCGTCAATTTTTAGAATGGCTTGTTTTCCAATGATTCCTTTTTGTTCTTTTTCAACTTCAAAAAAGACAGAATTTGGAGTAGATTTCCGTTCGTTTTTCAGTCTTTCAAAATTCTTCCAAATGGTAGGGTGAAGCATGGCAACACTTTGTTGTTCTGAAATTTTAGCTTGAAGTGTGGATGAAAGTTGTTCTCCAAAGGTGTTTTTTGGAATGAAAAACAAACCAGGTTTCGTGCAAAATTGTCCTGCGTCGTTACAAATGGATTGTGCAAATAAATTGGCGTAATGTTCGATATCATTTTCAAAACCATTTTCTAAAAAGACCACAGGATTTGCACTTCCCATTTCAGCAAAAACAGGAATCGGATCTGGACGTGAATTAGCTAAATCTATAATTGCTCTGCCACCACGAATACTTCCAGTGAAACCAATTGCTTTGATGCGTTTGTCTTTGGTAAGTTGTGTTACAAGATCGTAGCCATCATCAATTAAATGTTGGAAAATTGAATTGGGAAAATCAGTTTCTTTCAGTGCTTCTTGTACGCAATTGAAAACAGCTAAACTTGTTCCAACGTGCATGGGGTGTGCTTTTACAATGACTGGGCAACCAGCAGCAAGAGCAGCGACCGAATCACCACCAATTGTTGAATAAGCTAAAGGAAAATTACTTGCGCCTAGAACTAAAACGGGTCCAATTGGAATATTCCTTTTTGTTAAAGATGGACTTGAAGATTCTCTGGGGGTATGAGTTTCAGTTTTAGAGAATTCATCTAGTAGAAAGTCTGAAAAAGATTGCAGTTGAAATAAGGTGCGTTTAAATTCAATATCAAAACGCGAAGCTGATAAACCACTTTCTTTACAATAATATTCTTTTATAGTTTCTTCTGAATATTTGAGCTTATTGGCAATAGTTAGCAGTAAAAAACTTCTTTTTTCGTTTGATGAATTGCTCAGAAACTTGAATGCAGCATTCAAACATTCAAGCACAAACATAACTTCTTCGTCACTAGAGCGAAAATAAATTTCTGAATTAAAATCGTTGAGTTGAGGATTGAATGTTTGAAACCCTCTCATGATTTTTAGTTTGCTTCTGAAACGCTGAAATGATAGCTTTCCATGATTTGGTTCGCTAACATTTTTTTGCAAGCTTCGTCTACTTTTTGTTCCGCAACAGCTTGATTTTCTGCTTCTACAAACAAACGAATGTGTTTTCCAATCCTTACTCCGTCAATCTCAGCTAAGCCTACATTTTTCATGGAGTTAGTAACTGCTTTTCCTTGTGGGTCTAATAATGCATCGTGTGGCATTACATCAATTTCAGCTTTGAATTTCATTTTTCTTTGTTTGATAATTTTCAATTAGCGATAAAAACAAGTACAAAAATACGATAATTGGTATCGCCCAATAGGTTAAAATTGGAATAATTATTAACGATATTCCCACAAGTATAAATCTAAAGTAATTGTCTTTCCACTTCCAGTTTTTGAATTTCAAAGCAATCAATGGAAGATTTGAAACCATCAACATTGAAAATAAGACCGTTATTCCAGTCAATGTGTAACAATCAAATAAATTCAAAATGAACTTAGATTGATGTCCCCAGTTTTGAATGTTAGAACTGAAATACAATGGAAAAAACAAAAAGAAGATTGTATTTAAAGGTGTTGGAACGCCAATAAATCTGTCTGATTGTCTTTCGTCGATGTTGAATTTTGCCAAGCGAAACATAGAAAAAAACGGAATCACCAATGCAACAAAAGGTAAGTATTTAATTGAAGCAGCGAAATAGTTTCCTTCACCATAAAAAGTTGCTCGAATCCAAGCTAGTTCTTGTATAATGACATAACTCGAAAGGTCACCTTGGAAAAGGCGTTGACCGTTTTCTGTCAACATTAAACCAGCATTATCAACACCTAAAATAATCATTACTAACATGAAAACACCTGGCGCAACTCCAAAACTAATCATGTCTGCTAAAGAATCTAATTGTTTTCCAAGAGGTTCAGTTATGTTTAATTTTCGTGCAATAAATCCATCAAAAAAGTCCAAAACCGCTGCTAAGAGTATGAAAAAGGGTGCGATATCAATTCTTCCTGCAAGCGTTAAAATGATGGAAATACAACCACATAACATGTTTGCAGCTGTAAAAAGATTAGCTAAATTGAACATTTATTTAGTCAATTATATTAAAGTTGATAGTAAATTAAAACCTTTCTTGTAAATTTACATTTGATTGCAAACAACTTCACAAAGAACACAATTTTTCAGCAATCTTTCAGTTATAGGATAAAATAATATTAAATGACAAAGTTAATTAGCCTCTTTACTGTATTTCTTTCGTTGACCTTTTTACATTCACAAACTACGACTATAGCACCTAAATATTCCAATGAATTTTTATCTCTCGGCGTTGGTGCGGATGCTTTTGGAATGGGGAATGCAGTTGTCGCAAGTACGGATAATGCCAATTCAATCTATTGGAATCCAGCAGGTTTAACGAATGTCAACAAATGGTTGGAAGTTTCATTTATGCATTCTGAATATTTCGCGGGCATTGCAAAATACGATTATTTGGGCTTGGCGCATTCAATTGATGATAAAAGTGCTTTTGGTTTTGCAGCGATTCGTTTTGGAGTGGATGACATTCCAAATACAACACAATTAATAGATAACAACGGAGTCATAAATTATGATAATATAAGCAAATTTTCAGCTGGAGATTATGCATTTATGTTGTCTTATGCCCGAAAATTGAAAGTACCGGGATTAAGTTTTGGCGGAACAGCGAAAGTAATTTATAGAAAAGTGGGCGATTTTGCGAAATCTGTTGGCTTTGGATTAGATGCAGGAATGCAATATCAAACGGCAAATAATCGTTGGAAATTTGGTGTAATGGCAAGAGATGTTACTTCCACATTTAATGCATGGGTTTTTGATTTAAACGATGAAACTAAAAATGTATTCATCAATACAGGAAATGCTATTCCGCAGAATGGATTGGAACTGACTTTACCTCGTGTAATTTTAGCAGCTGCAGGAAATTTCAACCTTGGCACTAAAGGTTTGAATGCTGGTGGTGAAGTGGATTTGGATATCACAACGGACGGTAAAAGAAATGCATTAATAAGTGCAAAACCTTTTTCTATTGATCCACATGCCGGAATTTTTGTTGGATTTAAATCTTTGGTAAAAGTAAGAATGGGTGTTTCAAACGTTCAAAAATTCACAAGAATGGACGAGACAAAATATTGGGGTTTGCAACCAAATTTAGGTATGGGACTTTCGTTTAAAGGATTTTCATTGGATTATGCTTTCACTCGATTAGGTGCAGCTGATGCAAATTACTACACACATATTTTTTCAATTCGATTAAAACTTGATAAACCTAAAAACGCTACCAAATGAGAAAAATCTACTTTTTATTTGTTGCCTTTTTTACTTTATTTTCCATTCAAGCACAAAATTTCGGAAATGAATGGATTAACTACAATCAAAAGTATTACGCAATCAGCGTTGTTCAATCTGGAATTCATAAGATAGATTATTCCACTTTGGAGGCGTCTGGCGTACCACTTTCAACTTTTTCTTCTAGTAATGTTCAGTTATTTGGACGTCAAAAAGAAATCCCTATTTACATTCAAGACGGAGGCGATAATACTTTAAATGCAGGCGATTACATTCTTTTTTATGCTGAGCGAAATGATAGTTGGATGGATTCGACTTTATATGACAATCCATCCTGGTTGGGAAATCCAAAGTATAGTTTGTATAACGATACCATTCAGTATTTTTTTACCTGGAATAACTCAACTAACAATAAACGATTTATAGAAGAAACCGATGTTAATTACAATGCATTAACTGCTTCCAATTTTGTCCTCTTCGAAAAATTTGCTTTCTATAATGAGAAATACAATGAAGGGAACAAGTCAGCAGATGCATCGAGTTCTTTTTTTATGGAAGGAGAAGGATGGGGGAGAACAGCTCAAAATGGTGCGACTTCGCCAGGTTACACTTGGGATTTCAGTTCTACGCAGTTGGAAAATATCTACCAAGGTCTAGATGCGCCGAGTGTGAAATACAGCGCAGTAATTGTGGGATCATCGAATGCAGCCGCTGCCGCTAGTATCGGAAATCATCATACAAGGCATATTTTGAATAACAATTTTGTCATTTATGACACAATTTTCAAAGGCTATAAATCTGTTTATGCGAACAAAAATATTCCAGTAACTAATTTTCCTAGCTCGGGAGCAATAGGGTATAAAGTTCAAATAGTTCCAGATTTGAATGTTGCAACTGACTATCAATCCATAAATTATTGGTCATTCAAATATCCTAGAAGCCCTTCATTTTCAAATACAAATAAGGTTTCGTTTAGCATTTTTAATGCTGCTTCGCAAACCAAAATTCGATTGAATTTATCGAGTTTAAATATGAGCAACCCAACCTTATTTGTTTTAGGTTCAGTTCCAAGAAAAATTCCTTTAAGTGCAGTTACTGGAGGCTATAATGTTGTCATTCCAAATGATGTTGCTAATTCAACACAATTGGTAATCCTTGAAGACGCGTCAACTTTTGTTTCTGTTAATGCTTTAAAGCCAGTAAATGGTTCAGGAGATTTTACAAACTATGCAGCAATTCCAAATGTTGAAAAAGCGCTTTTGTTTGTATATCCAGATAAATTAAAATCAAAAACGTTGGAATATGCTTCTTACAGAAGTTCGGTTGCTGGAGGAAATTACAATGTGATTTTAGCGGATGTAGAAGAGTTGTATCAACAGTACGGTGGCGGGATTCCAAAACACATCAATGGAATTCGTCGCTTTGCACATAAAATGTACACAATTTCAACAGAAAAACCGGTTGGTTTGTTTTTAATCGGAAAAGGAATTCGAGAAGCAAACATAACTTCTGCAACGAATATTGGACCAGGTTCAAGAACAAATGCTGCAGCGTATGCAAACAATCTTGTTCCTTCATTTGGACAACCTTCTTGTGATGTTTGTATTACATCGAATTACACAGGAAATGACAAGTACACACCGCTCATTCCTACTGGTAGAATTTCGGTAATTTCTGAAGACGAGTTGCAATTGTACTTCAATAAAGTGTTGGAATATGAACAACAACAGCAACAAACATCCATGTATTCCACAACTACAAAAGATTGGCAAAAACAGATTTTGCATTTTTCAGGTGGAACGAATGGTGCAGAGCAATCCCAATTTCAGGATTATTTGACTGGTATGGGCGATATTGCAGAAGACGATTACTTTGCAGGGAATGTACGTCTGGTTGCAAAGCAAAGCAATACGCCAATTACTCCTGCGGAATTGCAATCTATTAAAGATCGAATTAGCGATGGAGTTAGTGTAATGAATTTCTTCGGTCATTTTACAACTTCTGAAAGCGGTTTTGATGTCAATTTAGATGAACCACAATTCTGGAACAATCAAGGTAAATACCCGATTTTATTAGCAAATTCATGTTATAACGGAAATATTTTCCATAATTCCACTTCGAATTCTCAGAATTTTGTACTTGCTCCTAACGCCGGAGTAATTGCGTATATAGGAACTATCAATTATGGTTTCACTTTCGCCTTGAATCAGTTTTCAAGAGGTTTTTACAAGCAATTTAGCAAATATAATTACGCTGGAACAATCGGGGAACACATAAAAAATACAATAGATTCCTCTCTAGTAGGGAATACAAATTTAATTACAGAAGCTACTTTTTGTCAAATGACGTTGAATGGCGACCCAATGTTAAAATTGAACTACCATAATAAGCCTGAAATTGAAATTACTGAAGCACGTGTGAATTTTGGCCCTTCAATTATTACGTATGCTACCGATTCGATTGAAGTGAATATTCTTTTAAGGAATTTAGGTAAATCTGTAACAGAACCTTTTAACATTGAGATTCGTCGTGATTTTCCAAATTCACTTGTAGACTCAATCTATACTTTCCAAGTCAACGGATTGGATTATGAAAAAAATATACTTAAAAAGATTGCATTTCAGCCTGCAATTGGAATTGGAATGAATAAGTTTACTGTGAGTATTGACATTCCATCCTACATATCTGAACAAAACGATGAAACGAATAATAATAAAATTACGCGCAATTTTTTCATAAATGTCGATGGTATTGAACCAATTACTCCTGCTGATTTTGCCGTTGTTCCAAAAGATAGTATAACGTTTTATGCTTCAACAATAAATCCTTTAGCTAGCAGTAATTCTTATCGTTTTGAAATTGATACTTTACCAACGTTTACGAGTCCTTTTTCTAGTTACGCCGTTGTAACTGGAACTGGTGGCGTGAAATCGGTTAGTCCTTCAGATTGGAAATTGATAGCAAACAATCAAATTTCGAATTTGGTTTTAGAAGATAGCTTAGTGTATTATTGGCGTGTTGCATTGGTTGAACCAAATTTGATTTGGAAACAACGTTCTTTTCAATATATCAAAAACAAATCCGGTTGGGGACAGGCCGATTACAAACAATTTACTTTCAATAATTTTACAGGATTGAATCTTAATTCAAATACAGAATTACGTGAATTTCAACCCAATTCTTCCGCCATTTCTTGTTTAGCAATCGCAGCAACACCGGGTGCAAACATGTATGATAATGCATGGTATTTGAATGGTGTTCAGCAAGATTATAACATTTGCACAATCACTCCTAAATTCCAAGTGGCAATTATTGATCGTTCATCATTAGAAGCTTGGGAAACACGTTACACTTATACTAATGGAACAGTTGCAAATCCAACTCATAATTATGGAAATGCGAACGATAACGGTGGTTGTGAAGCACGTCCAATGAAGTTTTTTACATACAATCAAAATAATCCAACACAATTGGCAGCGTTTAGGAATTTGGTTGAGAATGAAGTTCCTTACGGAGATTATATTTTAATTTATTCGCCGATTACAACGCGCTATGATTGGTGGAATACATTCGATCCCTCTTTGTACCAAACTTTTGCAAATTTAGGTTCAGACAGTATTGTTCCAGGAAGAGCTAATCGTCCGTTTATCTTCTTGACTCGAAAAGGAGATCCTAATTTTGTGGTGGAACTGTTCTCGCAAAATAATGAAAATATATTTTTAGACACTTTAATTACTGGCGTACAATCTTACGGTCAAGAAACAAGTCCAGTAATTGGTCCTGTTGCAAAATGGAATTCGCTTTTTTGGAATCATAAATCGATGGAGCCTAATTCGAATGACGATACGAAGTTAGAGGTTCAGGTGTTAAATGCTTTTGGAGCATATCAATTTTCATTAGATGCAACCATTCCATCAGGTGATTCGTTGCTGAATTTGGAAGGTTTAATCGATGCGAATTTGTATCCTAATATCCGTTTGATTTCAAAGTATGTCGATACAATTAATTTAAATCCAAGTCAATTGAAGTACTGGCAAGTTTTATATACGCCACTTCCTGAAGCAGCAATTGACGGAACAAATGGTGTTACTTGGTTGCCAGGAACAGATTCTATTCAAGAAGGAAATACAGCTCGTTTTGCGATTGATATTCGAAACATTAGCGATTATCCAATGGATTCTTTGTTGGTGAAATATTACATCGTAGATCAAAATCAAGTGAAGCATTATTTGACTTATCCAAGAAAAGATTCTTTGTTAGTTGGTGGTGTTTTTAGAGATACCATTTCAATTGCAACGAATGGTTTGATAGGTAACAATTGGTTCAATATGGAAGTAAATCCATATACGGACGAAACCTTTACTTTGCTCGATCAACCTGAATTGTCGCATATCAATAATGTGTTGCAATTTCCATTCTTGGTTGTTAGTGAAAACAAAAATCCTCTTTTAGATGTGACAATTAATGGACGTCACATTATGAATAAGGACATCATTGCACCCACAAGTGAAATAGTAATTTCATTAAAAGATGAAAATCCATATTTGGTAATGAACAGCAATGCAGACACCTCATTGTTTGGAATTTACTTAACGGATCCTGATGGCGTTCAAAAGCGTGTTTATTTCGTTGATCAAAATGGAAATCAAAACATGACTTGGGTGCCAGCGAATAATCAGAATAAGAAATTCAAAATCATTTTCCCTAAGTATTTTGATAAATCTGGAATTTACACTTTGTTAGTTCAAGGTACAGATCGCTCTGGAAATTTGTCAGGAGATTTGGAATATAAAATCAGTTTTGAAGTCATTCATGAATCGATGATTAGTCAAATGATTAATTACCCAAATCCATTTTCGACAAGTACACGCTTTGTATTTACAGTAACAGGCGATGAAATTCCGGATGATATTCAAATTCAAATCATGACTGTGAGTGGTAAAGTGGTCAGAGAAATTTCTGAATCTGAAATTGGACCAATACAAATTGGTAGAAATGTTTCTCAATTTGCTTGGGATGGAAAAGATCAATTCGGAGACCCACTTGCAAATGGTGTTTATTTATACCGTGTGAAAGCGAAAATAAAAGGTCAAGACATCAAGCATTTGGAAACTGGAGCTGATGATTATTTCCACAAAGGTTTAGGGAAGATGTATTTGTTGCGATAAAAATGAAAGTTGTTTTTTAAAAAAACTTACAACTAAATATCGCCGTATCATCAACGAAATTTAATCCAGCGCGCCATTCATCTAATTTAGAGAAAATGATGTTGTTCATGTCTTCCATCTTAAGTGGAGCGTATGCTTGTGCATTTTTAACCAAGCGTTCGATGCCAAATTGTTCGCCTGTTTCGTTTTCCAATTCAACAACGCCATCTGTGAAAAGAACAAATGTCGTGTTTGGATTTAAAGTTAATTTGCCAACGTTCACATAAGGAAGTTCATCCAACATCCCTAAACCAATACATCCGTCTTTTAGCATCATTACTTTTCTCCCATTCAGAATAAACGGATGATTATGTCCAGCATTTACATAAATCATTTTGCGGGTATGCGCATTGTAATGAGCAATGAAAAATGTAATGAACTTTTCGCCTTTGGCACTTTTCATCACGATTTTATTCAACTCTTCCAATAAGAAAGGCATTTCAAAACGTTGGTATTTAAACAAAGTGCGAATGGTAGCTTGAAAATTTGCCATCAACAACGCAGCACTGATTCCTTTACCAGAAACGTCTGCAATACAAATAATGTATTCTTCGTCACCTAAAGGAATGAAATCGTAGTAATCGCCTCCAACTGCGTGACGTGGAATGTATTTCGCTGACAAATCCATTTTGCGATTCGAAGGTAAATCCGAAGGGAAAAGTAACTTTTGCATCTCTGAAGCAACTTCTAATTCTTTTGAAATGCGTTCTTTGATGATGCTTTGTTTTACCAATCTTCTATTTTCAACCGCAACCGCAATGATATTTGCCAATGTTTGCGCAAAATTGAAATGGCTTGCTTCTAAGTAATCGCTATGACCCAATGTTGAAATGAGCAAGTAGGAGAGAGGTTTGTCTTGGTGATAAACGGGAATTACAGCCTGAAACTCTTTTAAAATATGAGAATTCGAAGATTCAACTAAGGTTATTTCTTTGAAACGATAAAATTGTTCTTCGATGTTAAGTACGTCAATTTTGCCTTTGAATCCAACTTTTGCAAGCACTTGCCATTCTTCTTGTCTTAAAATCAAAACGAACTTGGAAAAGCCCAATTGTTCTTTCAGAATAAACGAGAAGATTTTTAGCAATTGCTCAATCGATAGATTGGAATTGATGGCATTCGTGATTTCCAGCAAAGACTGTAACTTAGTGTCTTTGAGATCTTGACGATTTAACAGATGTCTGCTGTGTAAAATCACGCTATTTGTTTTTTATAAAATTTGGCAACATTCTTAAGGCTGCCATTTCTTTGAATTTTTCTCTCACCTCACCGCAAGGACTACCAAAATAGGTTTTTCCTCCCTCTAAATCTTTTGAAACTCCTGATTGAGCTAGAATAATAGCGCCTTCACCGACGGTTACATTGCTTGCAATTCCAACTTGTCCCCAAAGCGTAACGTTGTTTTCTACGCGAACACATCCAGCCAAACCAACACCTGCGGCCATTAAACAATTTTCGCCGACAAGCGTATCGTGACCAATATGAACTTGATCATCTAATTTTGATCCTTTGCCTATTGTTGTAATTCCAGAAACACCAGCGTCAATGGAACACAACGCGCCGATTTCTACATTGTCTTCTATTTGTACTCCACCACACGTATGCATTCTATCGTAACCTTCGGGTTTCTTTTTATAATAAAACGCAAAATGCCCGATGACTGAATTGGCACCAATCACAACATTATCTCCAATCGTTGTATTGTCCATCAAGCAAACACCTGAATAAATGCGCGTATTTTTACCAATTCTCACATTTTTACCAATAAATACATTGGGGAATATTATTGCTGTCTCGTCAATAAGTTGATTTTCTTGATTCTCAGGACCACTTAAAGGTGAAAAATGTTTCGTCAAAAAGTTGTAACTATCGAACGGTTTTTCAGAAATTATCAGTGCTTTTCCTTCTGGACAAGAAACTTCTTTATCTATTAGAATGGTAGTTGCAGCTGAATTTAGAGCTTTATCGTAGTATTTTGGATGATCAACAAAAACTAAATCACCCCTTTCAACCATGTGAATTTCATTGATTCCACTAACGATGTGATTTGAATCTCCGATAAATTTACAACCAATCAATTGACTGATTTCTCCGATAGAATAAGGCTTGTGTAGTTTCATTGCTAATTTCCTAATTTCAAAAATAGCCAACAAAAGCTCAAGTTTTAAAGGTCTTTCTTGTAGTTATCACCCTCTGAATGTTCAAATGAATTAATTTTGTTAGAAGAAAACTAAAAAAGGCTTGTATTTCAAAAAGATTTAACTAAATTTGCAATCCATTTTTAGCACAGTAATTCAATTAAAATGAAAAAAGAGATACACCCATCAGATTACAGACTAGTTGTTTTTAAAGACATGTCGAATGATTATTCTTTTATTTGCCCGTCTTGTACGAACACAAAGGAAACAATCACTTGGGAAGACGGAAATGAGTATCCATTAGTGAAGTTGGATATTTCTCACAAGTCTCACCCGTTCTTTACAGGAATCGCACAATTCGTGGATACTGCAGGACGTATCGACAAGTTCAAAAACCGTTACGGTCGTCACATGAAATAATCTTCATGGATAAAATATTAAAAGCCTTTTCATTTGAGAAGGCTTTTTTTGTGCTTAATATTTCGAGTTGTTTAGATTTTTTTTAATATTCTCAATAGAATCAGTAAATTAATTCGATTTTGAAAATTAAGGTTATAATCGAAGAGAGAACTATTTAGTAAATATTAGCGAACAATGACCGGCCTTGAATTTCATGGTTTTGGCTACTGAGC
>RFNX01000218.1 GCA_009926905.1 Flavobacteriales bacterium | reverse complement strand
CCTTGAACCAATCGACCTCGTTAGTGGATCGAATAATTAGTCATAAAAATTTGAACCACGAATTACATGTATCGTTTCATGAAACACATTTGAAATAAAATCACCGATTGAGCGAAAAATAGAACCACGAATTACACAAATTAACACGAATTTAGAAATTGAGTATTTCTTTGTGAAACTAGATCATTTCGTTGTAAATTTTAAACCACGAATTACATGAATTGCACGAATTAAGTGATGTAATTTCAGAGCACAATTAAGTGTTATTTTTAGTTGCAAAAAATAAAATCGTTTCACTATAATATTTTAACAATTCGCTCGTTCTAAAAAAAACGTATAAAGCCTATGATCAAAAATTACTCTCACGAAAATTTATCGGCAACTTCAACTTCGAATCAACCTTCGCTTTCCGCAATTCAATTTTTGTTAAATTACAGCAAATCACTTGAAACTGTGAAATTGAAAAAGAATCGGATTTTGATTTGTAAAAATTAATTTACTGCCACCATATTATGGTGGTGATAAAAATATGATTTGTGGTGCAGCATTCACTGTCAACACACCACTTACATTCGAAGTACCATTCCAAAATCCTCCACCAGAGCCACTGTAACCTCCATATTGCCAGCCGCAACCATTAATTTGGTAACGGAAAGCATAGTAGTAAGTTCCATTAGGTAAACCTGTAAAAGTTCCCATGTACTCGTCATTATTTGGTCCTCCCCCCCCAGGATTGAAAGTAGCAGTTGACCAGTTTGTCCATGTATTTGGATTAGAATTCGTTGGTCCGTAACCAAATTCAACGATAACGCCAGATGCAGCAACCCCAGCACCAACCGTATTTACTGCTCCTGTATTGTAAAATTGCCCGTAAACATCAAATGATCCTCCAACACAAATAGTTCCATTTGGCGGCGATTGCAAATTTGCATAATCTATAATATCAGAAACTGTAACTGAAATTGTTGCAGAACAACCATCTGTATTGGTGTATGTTATGGTTGTGCTTCCTTGACCAGTTCCAGTAACTAAACCTGTATTGCTCACCGTTGCAGCTCCTGTATTACTAGATGTCCAAGGGTTGCTTATTGCTGCTGTTGGAGAACCTGTCAATTGAGTGGTGGAATTAATACACGTTGAAGCTGTACCAGAAATTGTTGGCGTACTCGGTTGCGGATTGATGGTGCAAGTCACAGCTGCGGTCGAACAGGTGCCGTTTGATGCGGTTACACTGTAAACTCCAGGCGTGATTCCTGAGAATATTGCGTTGCTACTCGTGTTTGATGCAACCACAGGATTTGTTCCTGTAACAGTAAATGTGATGCCTACTCCTGCTGCTGGAGTTAATACTTTTATAACTCCCAAATCATTACAAGTTGGTTGTATTAACTCTAAAGTGACTGGCGTTGGGATTGGAGGTTGAGCATTGATAACTGCATTTGTTGAAGCACTTGAAGTACACCCACCAAATGTAACAGTAAATGTGTAGTTTGTTGATTGTGTCAACCCTGAAATTGTTGCTGTTGTTCCTGAATTTGTTAAACTCCCTGATGGAGAACCTGTTATTGTCCAAGTTCCTCCTGAAGGTAAACCGCTTAATGCAACCGAACCAGTTGCTGTAGCACAATCTGGCTGTGTGACAACACCAACAATAGGCGCACTTGGTGGGTCTGTTACCGTTATAGTTCCTGATGCATCAACTGTTCCACAACCACCCGATAAAGGGATTGTATAAGTAAATGGACTTCCAACTAGTGTACTTGGAGTTCCAGAAATCGTGATGACATTCCCTGACCAAGAGGCTGAAACACCTGTAGGTAATCCAGTAGCTGTACCAATTCCTGTTGCACCTGTTGTCGCAATTGTTACACTTGGCGAAATCGCTGTTCCCAAACAAACTGTTGGATTTGAAGATGCTGAAGCAGCCGTATTTTCAGGTGTAACAGTAATTGTTCCCGTGGCATTTACTGAACCACAACCTCCAGTTAATGGAATATTATAGTTAAAAGTTCCTGATTGAGAAGGAGTTCCTGTGATAGATATAGTATTTGAGGACCAAGAAGCACTAACTCCTGTTGGCAAACCTGTTGCTGAGCCAATACCAGTTGCGCCAGTTGTAGCAATTGTTATTGGTGAACTAAGTGCAGTTCCAATACAAACAGTTGGTGTCGAAGATGCTGCTCCAGCTGTATTGTTGGGATTAACTACCACTTCAACAGCATTTGAGGTAGTAGAACATGAACTTGAACTCACCACACAATAATAATAAACCGTTCCTGCACTTGCACTTGGTGGTGTGAAAGAAGCTGAAGTTCCTATTGCAATAAGCGTTCCTCCTGAATTGCTATTTAATGTATTTGAATACCATTGATACGTTAATGATGTGCCACTTGCAACAATAGTAAGCGTTTGCGTTCCACCAATACATTCTGAAATTGGTGAAGCCTGCGTGTCAATGGTAGGGTTGGTACAACTCGCACAAGTAATTGAGATTGAATTTTGAACTGATGTACAATTGTTTGCATCTGTAATGGTAACATTATACGTTCCTGAACCTAAGCCTGTTATTGCATAACTACCGCCTGAAACAGTTATTTCTGATCCAGGTGGATTTCCAGTTGTTGTCCCAGACCAGCTTACATCGTAAGGTGCAAGACCACCAGTTGCTGTTACATTTATGGGTGCTACCGAACCTGCACAAGCTCCTGCAGAAGCAGAAATTGTTGGTGCGGTAGGTATATTATTCACACTAGCTGGCGCTGAGGTTGAAGAAGTACAACTATTTGCATCTGTTATTATAAAAACATAGTTCGTTCCTGCAGTGAAACCAGTAAGAGTAATACTTGTTCCTGTTCCAGTTGCTCCTCCGCTTGGAAAACCTGTAATTGTCCATGTACCTGAAGAAGGTAAATCAGTTAAGGTAATACTTCCAGTATTAACAGTACATGTCGGCTGTATAATTGTTCCTATGGTTGGTGCTGGTGATCCACTTGGAAGGTCATTTACAACTGCATTTAAAGAAGCTACTGAAACACAACCATTTGCATCAGTTACAGTAAAGGTATAAGTTTGGTTTGGGGAAAGACCTGTTACTACTGTAGATGTTCCTGTACCCGTTGCACTTCCTGATGGCGAACCCGTAATCGTCCATGTGCCGCTAGAAGGCAAACCACTTAAAGCAATATTAGCTGTAGGTACTATACAAGATGGCTGAGTTATAGTTCCAATGTTCGGCGCAGCTGGACCTGTAGGAATTGCGTTCACTGTTGCAGTTGCAGAAGCTACTGATGTACAGCCACTTGACGTGTTTGTCACTGTAAAGGTATAAACAGTTCCGGGAGCTAAACCAGAAATGGAAGTGGTTGTTCCTGAACCAGTTGCACTTCCTGATGGTGAACCTGTTATCGTCCAAGCACCTGATGGCAAACCACTAAGAGCAATTGTTCCTGTTGGTGTCGGACAAGTTGGATGTGTGATTGTCCCAATAGTGGGTGCGCTTGGTACGTTTGGTGCAGCTGTTAAAATTGCATTTGCTGAGGCAGTTGAAGTACATCCATCTGCATTTGTGACAGTAAATGTATAGGTTATTCCTGCTGTTAAACCAGAAACTGTTCCTGTTGTTCCAGTTCCCGTTGCACTACCTGAAGGTGAACCTGTAACCGTCCAAGTAGAGGACGGCAAACCACTTAAAGCCACACTTCCAGTTGGTGTTGAACAAGTTGCTTGAGTAATTGCACCAATTACTGGTGCAGTTGGTGTAATAGGTTGCGCATTTATAACTGCATTTGCTGATGCCGTTGAGGTACACCCATCTGCATTCGTTACAGTAAAAGTATAATTACCTGTGGGTAAACCCGTAAAGGTTCCAGTTGTTGAATTCGTGCCTGCTAAAGTTAAGCCATTTGAAGCTGTTACGGTCCAGTTTCCACTAGCAGGTAAACCACTCAATTGTACACTTCCTGTGGCAAGGGTACATGTTGGTTGCGTAATGGTGCCAATAGTTGGAGCCGTTGGCGTAACAGGTTGGGTGATCAATACCGCAGCATTAGAAACACTGGATGTACAACCATTTTGTGTAACTGTAAATGTATAGCTTTGTCCCGCTGCTAAACCAGTGAGCGTTGTTGAAGCACCTGAACCACCTGTAACACTTCCTGAAGGCGTTCCTGTTAAATTCCAAGTGCCTGTTGAGGGCAAACCATTGAGCACAATGCTACCTGTTGCAGTTGTACAATTGGGTTGCGTAAGTGTACCTATTGAAGGAGAATTAGGAGAAGGTGTTGAACTAACTGTGATAGACTGTTGTGCAATACATCCTGATGCTGAAGTTACGGTAACTGTATAAGTTGCATTTGTATTAACAGTAATTGCAGCAGTTGTTTGAACTGGTGACGTTGACCAACTGTAAGTGTATGGAAGCGTTCCATTTGAGCCACTAGCTGTTAAAGTAACATTAGAACCAGCACAAATTGGAAAGGACGATGATGGAGTAATTGTCGCAGTAATTAGCGAACCTGTTCCAATAGTAATCGTTGAAACATTACTTACCTGAACAGAAGCACAACTTGTCCAAATTTTTACGTAATAATATTCTGTTCCAGATGAAGCTGGGGTAAAAGTATAATTTGGACTGTTTGCTCCTGCTATGGCAACCCAACTATTACTGCACAATGAACCTGAGCTTGTATTCTTGAACCATTGGTAATTAACAGTTGCTGTTCCAACATAATCAGTAGCAACTGATAAAGTTGTAGGTGCTCCAACGCATGTACTTGCAGCTGAACTGGGTTGAGTTGTTATATTAAAAGGTTTATAAGAATTAGGAGAGAAATCTATTCCAGCTAATCTGTAATTAGAAACAGTAACTGGAGTAAAAAGTGATGTCCATGTTGCTGTTGTTCCATTTCCTGATTCTTGTACCCCGAAAATTGTATTGGGAACCAATTGTGAAACGATAGCTCCAACATAACCAGCAGTATAATATATTTTGTTTACTGTACCACTAAAATCTGCAGTAAGTCCATAGCCATAACTATTATTTGTTCCATTTGTAGGAGAATAGTTAGAACCAACCATCGTCCAAGTACCAGTTGAATTTGACCATTTACTAATTCCTCTTCTTGTTGTTTGAGAAGAAGCATCTGCAATATAAATGGTACAACCATCAGGTGAGATTGCAAAACCACCTGGAACGCCTGAGGTGTAAGATATGATTGTTGTAACTGTTTGAGAACCAGTAGTGGGTAGAGTACCCACTGTACCTAATTGAAATATACCAATGGTACTTACTGAATTCACGGTTATCCCTGTTCCTGAAAAATAAAGCGTACCATTATAAATTTCTAAATTCCTAACATTCCCTGATGTTGATAATAACTGAGTATAAACAGGGCTCGAAGCATTAGTAATATCAACATACCAAATTCCTCCTGTAGCAGGACTCCCAGAACCTGAACCTGCTGCATAAAATGTAGTGGAAGTAACAGGTATCACACTTCTAAAAGCTAAACTATTAAAAGGTATTGGGGCTGTTGTGGTTAAAATTGTTCGTGATTGTAAAGTTCCAGACAATCCATTTATCAAACTAACTGCTTTCGTATTTTGTGAAGAAACCGAGGCCGTTGTAGTTGCACTAGTATATCCGGGCACGCCTAAAATCCCATTATAAGAATTCATAAATCCTGTAGAAACCGTTGAAGCCCCACCTTCATTTGTTAAAATATTGGTTGAAGTGAAGTTAGAAGACCAATCAACTGAGGAATTATTTGAACCGTCACTAACTAAGCGTTCTTGAACTGTTTGTGCAAATGCAGCATTTGAAGAAAACGTTAATGCTGTATTGTTACCAATTGTTAGAACTGCCAAATTACATTCTGTCATGGGTTGACAAGTGCTAGATACATTTGTTGTTGCAGTCATTGTACTTCCAGTCGGAGTAATGGCACACGTTCCATTTGTTACGCTAGTAAGTACCATTGTTTGTGTTGTTGTTACACTTGGTATGGTTATTTGAGCTGTGTTTGAAGAAAGTGTAATTGTTCCAGGCGTTCCATTTAAAGTATAAGAAACTGTTGTACCTGAAGTTCCTGAAATGGTAAAGACAGCAGACTGATTTAAATTAGAACAGGTTGTAGCGACAGTTGAAACACCTGAAATATTTGGTAAAGCATTGACATAAATTGTTCCTGTAGCTAAAGTTGCTGCACCACAAACTCCTGTTGGTGTAATGGTGTAATTATAAGTTCCTGTCGCTGTTGGTGTCCCTGAAATGGTTACAGTGTTCGCAGACCATGTTGCTGAAACACCAGGTGGTAAACCATTCGCTCCTAAAACTCCACTGTTTAGTATACCTGTTGTAGCCGTGGTTCCATAAGTAATACTTGTAATCGCTGAATTTCTACATGCCTGTTGATTATTCGTTCCAGAAGCAGAGGTAAGTGTAATTGTATTTGGTCCATTTACAGTTATCGTACCTGTTGCGGTACATCCTTCTGTACTACCAATGGTATAATTAAAAACTCCTGCAACAGATGGCGTGCCAGAAATACTACTCGAAGTGGAAGAAACACCTGCAGGCAAACCAGTCACGTTGATTCCAGTTAAAAGTCCAATGCTAAAGTTAACCGTTGTCAATGTGGCACCTAAACAAATGGCACTAGGGCTACTTGCTCCAGTAATTTGATTTGAGGGGATTATAGTTATAGTACCTGTAGCAGAAACTGCCCCGCAACCGCCTGTTAAAGGTATAGAGTATGAAAATGGACTTCCAACATCAGAAGTTGGTGTTCCGCTTAAAGTGATGGTATTTGCTGCCCAATTTGCAGATACTCCCGGTGGCAAACCTGTTGCTGTTCCAATTCCAGATGCACCTGTAGTTGTCATCGTATTATTTGCTACCAAAGGTGCTCCCACACAGAAAGAAGGAGAGATGCTTGTTGTTGTGTTATTAGGATTTACAATAATAGTTCCCGTGGCACTTACTGTTCCGCAACCACCAGTCAAAGGAACGGAATAATTGAAAGTACCTGAAGCTGTTGGTGTACCAGAAATTGTGATGGTATTAGCCGACCACGAAGCTGTCACTCCCGCGGGTAATCCTGTTGCTGTTCCTATGCCAGTTGCTCCGGTGGTTGTCATGGTTATAGGCGTCAAAGCAGTATTGATACAAACAACTGGGGATGAAGACGGCGCTGAAAATGTATTGGCCGTAACCGTAATTGCAAAAGAAGAGACGGAACCAGCACAAGCACCTGTCGCTGCGACTGTATAAGTAATATTTGCAGTACCTGCTGCGACACCAGTCACAACTCCTGTTGCATCAACTGTTGCAATCGCTGGATTTGAGCTTGCCCAAGTTCCTGTACCCACATAATATCTAACCAAAACTACACCTGAACCACCTGCACCGCCTGTACTTTCACTACCACCACCACCACCACCTGTATTGGCAATTCCTGCGGTTCCTGTAGCAGTTGTAGTACCAGCTCCACCACCACCTTGCCCTCCTGCTCCTGCACCTGCACCTTGTCTATCCGAGCCTCCACGTGAGCCCCCTCCTCCACCGGCAAACCAACCTGCAGGGCTTCCACCCACTGTAGAGAACTGAGAATATTGTAAACCGTCTCCACCTTTTGGTGTTGTTCCACTCGTCCATGAAGCATTTCCATTTGCTCCGGCACGTCCAGCTTGTCCAGCGCCACCACCACCACCCGTATTTCTTGGTTGATCAGTACCTGCAACACCTGAGGTTCCTCCAATATTTCCTTGATTTAGAGTGGATGCACCACCTGTAAAAATGCTTGCATTGTAATTCATTGCTGCACCACCACCTGAACCACCTGTTTGTCCATTATTTGTAGCCACAGTTGGTGTTGGGTCATGACTTCCTCCTCGTCCACCTCCTATTGCGGTTATTGAGCCAAAAACTGAATTGGAACCATTCGTTTGTGCGGCACCTCCTGCGCCAATTGTTGCTGAAATTGTTGAACTTGGTGTTAAACTAAAATTTGGACTAAATACCAATCCGCCGGCACCACCACCACCACCTCTATTAGAACCACCACCGCCACCGGCAACTACTAATACATCAGCAGCACCAGTAAATCCAGCTGGGACTACTAACGAACCAGATGAGGTAAAAGCATGATAACGGTAACCTCCACTTGTTGAGATCGTTCCTCCTGTTGGATAATTTAAAGATAATGTTGTTGTTGTACCTGCACATAAAGGCGACGTTCCAGTCAGTTGAACAGTTGGTGCTATTGGATTAACAGTAACAGTTCGTGAAGCACAAGTGGTAGTATTACAAGGACCTTTTTTTGCAGTAAAATAAGTAGTTGTAACAAGAGGTGAAAATGTAGCAGTAGCACCAACAGCAACAATCGGTTTAGAAGAAAGTGAGATGAAATCAAATTCCATATTCACAGCATCATTCGTTGTCCAATCAAATCGCCAACCTGTAATGTTTCCAAACCAATTAGGATTGGTACTCATATCTATGGACAATATTTGCCATGCAGAACTATTTACGTAAGTTCCCCTAACAACCATGCTTTCTGATACATCTCCACCACCATTTTTAGAGAAGTAAATTTCAGCTAAACCTGGAGTTCCAGATAGTACTCTATAACGAATGTTTATGAATTTACAGGTTGAAGTGTTATAAGTACCGACATTTGTTAAGTTAATATTCGGGTCTCCACCTGTTGAAGTCACATTGACTATTCCTGAACTTGTTGAATTCACAGTTGTTTGAGTGACACTTGCTGGAGCATTCGTAAATTCTTGAGTATAACATTCAGTACCACATGAACCTTCGTACCAGACATCATCAGCTTCAGATTCTCCTGAACCACCCACACTCGTTAAAGTTGTTGACTGCCCTGCACAAATGGTGTTTGTGCCTGAAATTGATGTTGGTGCTGTATTAGGAGTACAAACAACATTGCAACTGACGGTAGCTATCCATCCTGTATTAACAGTATTCCCATCAGAACGAAAAACAACGGTTAGTGAGCCATCTGCGGCGGTGGAAGTAATGGTGCCTGGAGAATTTGTCCCGTGATAAGAACCTGCGGGCGCAGTAGTAGCATTGGTACCAGCAGCTGTACCAGATGAAATTAATGGAGCAGCAGTGCTATTACCATTATAAAACATCATACCATCATATGAAGCTTCAGTTGCAAAGCTCGAAAAAGTTAATACCACAGCAAAACCTGGAGATGAAGGGTAGAAAGTAACTTGTTGAACTTCACTATTACCATAGCTTCCAGATGCATCTCCACCACTATCATAAAAAGTACCAGAACATCCTGTGTAGTTTGTAAAAATGTTAGCTCCGCTTATTAATTGAGCCGTTGGAAGTACTCCTGAAGCATACGAAAAAGAAATTTGTGAACCTCCACCTCTTTCATAATATTCTAAAACTAAATTAACGTTTCCTGATAAAAATACAGAACCTGTTTGAGTTCTATAGCCATGATTTTGCCAATCACTGATTAACCATGTTGCGCCACCATCAACGCTTAAACGCACTCCATCGTCTGCACCAATTATGAAATTGTAAATTCCGGCAGTAAAATTTTTCGTCATCCTGTAACGAATTGCAAAATCGTTAGTGTAATAAGTTGTATTGCAACCATCTGGACCATTTGTCCCGTAATTTCTATTAAAAATTTCAGGTTCTGTTAAACTAGCAACAAATGTGGTTGTAAATGCATTTGCGGGAGGGCTGTTACCATTGTGAGCAGAATAAACATATCCAATCCAATAGTTGCTTCCTGAAGAAGTTTGGTCGGTAGCTGTATTACAATTCGCTATTCCAGAGATCCCTGGAAATACTGTTGGATTTGAAAAAAGAATTGCATTGGTTTGACAATCTGGCCCATAAACTTTTACTCTCATATCAGCAGGTGCACTACCATCTGCTGTTCTTATTACTGTAATCGTTTGTCCAGCACTCGCATTAAAGGTAAAAGATGGACCTGTAAAATTACCTGTTGCAAAAGTAGGGCCTAAACCTGTTAATACATCTACTCCATTAACCTGAACTGTAACAGTACCTCCATTCCAACCATCTGAATTGAGGTCATATAAAGTTATAGTATGCGTGCACTGCGAAAAAACTTGTGTGGAAAAAGTATAAACAAAAAGAAAAAATAATAGACTAAATTTCAACGAACTGCGTTCAAAAAAACGAAATAAAAATCCTTCCTTACCCCTAGAATTCCCTGCAAAAAAAGCCAGTAAACTACTAAAAATATAGGACATGGAGGACTTAAGAATAGTTTATAAATTTTAAAAAACGGCTAACAAAGATACAAAAAAACGTTTTATTAACATAAGTTTAATACAAATTGTTCAAATGACACAAAGTAATGGGATTCGGAATGGAGAATTTAAAATTAAGTCCGTTGCGCCGTAGTAGAATTAATCTTTGAATAGTTCAACTAAGTTAACGGTTAAGTCAGGAAAAAGCACCGAGGAAACTTCGGTGAAACCATCAAATTCATTAAAAACACCCACTGATTCTAAT